>NZ_MUNH01000216.1:0-19994 GCF_002154615.1 Streptomyces recifensis | reverse complement strand
GGTACTGGGGGCCCACCGTGGGTGGGCCTGTCCAGGGGGCTGTCACGGCGGGTCCCGCATACGATGCGCCCGAGGCGCCGCAGACTCGCCCCATGCCCAGCGTGCCCGACGTACCCGCGTATGGCGGAGACCAGGACGACGACCCGATGCCTGACGCCCCTCAGCCGGTGCCCGTGCCGAAGAAGACCGCGGGCCGTGACCTGAGCGCGGCCATAGGCGTCGGCGTCGGGCTCGGCGTGGTCATCATCGCCTCGCTCTTCGTCGTCAAGGCCGTGTTCGTCGGTGTGGTCGCCGTCGCGGTGGTCGTCGGTCTGTGGGAGCTGACCAGCCGGCTCCAGGAGCGCAAGGGGATCAAGGCACCCCTGGTTCCGCTCGCGGTGGGCGGTGCGGCCATGGTGGTCGCCGGTTACGCGCGCGGCGCCGAGGGTGCCTGGGTCGCCATGGCCCTCACCGCGCTGGCCGTTCTGGTCTGGCGGATGACCCAGCCGCCGGAGGGCTACCTCAAGGACGTCACGGCCGGTGTCTTCGCCGCGTTCTACGTGCCGTTCCTGGCGACCTTCGTGGCGATGATGCTCACCGCCGACGACGGTGCCTGGCGGGTGCTGACGTTCCTGCTCCTCACCGTGGTGAGCGACACCGGCGCGTACGCGGTCGGCTGGCGTTTCGGGAGGAACAAGCTCGCTCCGCGCATCAGTCCCGGCAAGACCCGCGAGGGCCTGCTGGGCGCGGTCGCCTTCGCCATGGTCGCCGGCGCGCTGTGCATGCAGTTCCTCATCGACGACGGCGCCTGGTGGCAGGGCCTGGTCCTCGGCCTCGCGGTCGCGGGCAGCGCCACGCTGGGCGACCTCGGCGAGTCGATGATCAAGCGCGACCTCGGCATCAAGGACATGGGCACCCTCCTCCCCGGCCACGGAGGAATCATGGACCGCCTGGACTCCTTGCTCCCCACGGCACCGGTGGTGTGGCTACTGCTGGTGGCGTTCGTGGGGTCCTGACCCCGCTCACGTCCCGTGGGCCCCGCTCTCCCTCCGAGAGCGGGGCCCAGTGCGTTGTCCGCCCACTCAGGCTGCCGCTTCCTGACGCTGCCCCGCGCATGCGCGTCAACAGTCCTTTCGGAGATGCCGACTCAGCGGCGGGGCGGGAACTTCCAGCCGTTGCGCCTCAGCTTGCAGAGGACGGACACCGCACCGAGTGGAGGTAGGTACCGTCTCCGCAGACGATCACAGGGGAGGGGCACATGTCGGGTGATCTCCAGTTCAGTTGGAGTCTGACCGGAGCCGGTTGGGCGACGTACCGTATTGCCGACGGTGAGTCGGAGCAGAAGTGCAGTCCGAGTTACTGCACCAATGCTCTTGCTGACCTGCTCAGGGGCGTTGCGGGGCTGTACGGAACTGACGCTGCTCGGCGGATCTCCTTCGACCTGGAGCCCGCAGAAGTGAGGTGGGTTCTCAGTAGCCGCGGGACAGATGTCGAGATCGGCATCTACGCGTTCCCTGACATGTCCGCGAGCTTCGACCTGCCGGACGACGACGGCGAGCTCTTGTGGAGCTCACTCCAGTCGCGCAGCGCTTTCGGGCACGTGGTCATGGAAGCCGCGCAAGGTGTCCTACGGCTGCATGGTGAGGACGGATACCGGAAGAAGTGGATGCTGCACCCCTTTCCCGTCAACGAGCTGGGAGAGCTTCGTCGTCTCCATCTGAAAGGGGACGCTTGCGATCTCCCACACGATTTGCCGCCCTCGGGATGAGTCGTTCCCGCTGAGCGTGCATCACGGGTTCGGACCGGAACGCGGCCCTGCGCGCGATCGCCCCCGTCCCTGGGCCGTGCGAGGCCGGCCACCACCGACAGACGGCACCCACGGGTGAGGATGCGTCCACATCGGCCGTTTCCGATTGTGGAGTGGAGTGGAGTGGCTACGCCGGGTATTTGAGCATGAAGGCACGGACGCCGTCGATCAGGAGCCGCACCTGTTGCGGGTCGTACTCGTCCCAGTCGCCGTGCGCAGCCTTGTTGCGTAGATCCATCCAAGCCATCAGCTGCTTCTGTTGCAGCGTCCCGTAGACCCCCTCCTTCCTGAGATCAGCACACACACCGTGGAGCGGGCGTGGTTCATGGCGTCCAGGTGGAGCGCGCCACTGTACGAACGACCTGGACGCCATGGGCCGCGTCTGCTCGGCTCTGCCTGGGTCGACGGCGGACGGGATGGGAGCTGGGGTAGGTGGTGGGTGATCGACCTCAGCCAGCTCGGGCCATGCGAGCTGCAAACTCATCCAAGCTAAGGAAGTAGCGGGCATGGGTGCGAAGGCGGCTCCACAGAGCGGTCTTCAGAAAAAGAAGGTTTGCTGAAGGGAGCGCGCAGCTTCCGGCGGATCGGCTCCGCGGCCCAGCGCGTGGTCGATTCGATCGGGGTCAGCTCAGTGGGTGCTGCATGGCGCCCGCCCAGGCTCCTCCCGTTCGGTACTTAACGCCGGCCCGAAAGGAAGTCGCCATGTCCTACCCAGAACCCCGCTATTTCGGCGAAAGGGGCCAGGTCAGAGCGATGTTCCTACCTGCATCCTCGCAACCCGGAACTGGTTCCAGCGACTTCGGGATCAGCTACGTGGCCAAGCAGGAGAACACCAACGGCGAGTTCGGCCTGTACAAGATCGACATGGGGCCGAAGGCCATGGGCGCCACGGAACACTTTCACCGTACGATCTCCGAGTCCTTCTACGTCCTGTCCGGCGAGGTCCGGCTTTACAACGGCGAACACTGGGTCACAGGAGGCGAGGGAGACTTCCTCCACGTACCGGCCGGCGGGCTGCATGCCTTCCACAACGACAGTGACGACCCAGTGTCGCTGCTGCTGCTCTTCACACCGGGAGCTCCCAGGGAGGAGTACTTCGAGAAGGTGGCGGAGTACTCACAGCGCAGCCGCAAAGAGCTGAAAGCCTTCCGGATCAGGCACGACCAGTACAACACCGACATGCTCGATGACTAGGCTGCACCGAGTGCTGGGGTCCCTGCGCCACGCCCGGGACTGCCCTAAAGCGGCCCGTCAGTCCCCGACCGAGGCCAACAGACGTGTACCTGGTGACACCAACGGCTGACACCAACATAGGCGAACGCAGCCGGACGAGAGCGGCCTTCAGCGGTCGGCGGACCGTCGTCAGGCTAGGAGTTTCCCAGTCCCCACGGGGGCTGTGAGCGACCTGATAAGGAAGCGGACGAAGTGCAAAGCGCTCCGGGTGAAGTCCGGATCAGTCTTCGGGGTCGTGGAAGTACACCGTGAGGCTCGGCCAAAGGCCGTCCGCAGTGACCTCCGTATGCATGACGAGATCCTGAACCTGAACCGAGCCGCGGCTTTCGATGGAGTCTGCGACTCTACGGAGCAGCGCGGGCACGTCATCCTGCCCGGTTCCCGCCGGGTTGGCCTGAGAGAAGTGTTTGATCGTCCACGATTCCATGTGCTCATGATCGCGCAAGCGCCGGCCGTCATGCTGTCCCGTCCAGGCAGACGATCCAGGGGAGCCGTACAGCAGCGAAGTACAGCAACCTCCGCGCCTCCGAACGACCGCCACCAGGCCCAAGCAGCCAACTGACGCGCCTGGGAGACCTCAGCGACCACCATGCCCATAGTTCGCATCGAGGGGCAGCATCGCGCAACGCCGGCACGGGGCGCCCTTCTCAACCGATGAGCGGCGCCCCACAGGCTTGACTCGGTCATTGAGACTCCGCCGACCGCGCCGTTTGCCCTCCGAAGCCAGGAGCGTCGCCGCCGAGCGCATGCCTAGCCTGTGCAATGAACGCTAGGCGTGCCTGGTCAATGGCAGTCCGGGCCTGACGCATAGCAGGCGAATCCAACTGTCCGAGCGCTTGATCAGAGCCCATATGCTGACCGCTGAGCTCAGCGCAGATTGTCAGCATGGACCAACATGCCTTGACGAGTTCGTCAGCTACGGCACTCACCGTAGCCGGACCCTCTAGGGACACAGCTGTGGCCGCTGCACGAAGGCGGAAGAGCGACGCCTCGGCTTCAATGACGTCCTCAACAACTTGGGTCCCCGGGGAAGTACCAGGAATGATCTTGCTTATTCGGCTGAGGGCCCGATCTGTCTCGTGCAACTTACTGAGGAGCTCAGCGTAAACCCCACGACGTGCGTCGCGATGCATGATCCCGCGCTGTTCATCACGATCCGCTTCCTTGCTCAGACGTTCTTGACGCCCCTTGAGTAGGGAGAATGCACCAGTAAGGACAACACCACTGAGCGCACTGGCGGCGCTGATCAGCGCGACGGTCTGCTCGGACACGATGCCATCTAAGCCGACGACTGCCAGGCGCGAGGTATGAAGCAGTGATGTTCGGACACTCTCGGGTGGAGGCCCGGCCGCTTGCCTACGAGACTCCTTGGGCCCGCGAGGCATCCGTCGTCTGTGAAAGGCGACGCACCCCGGCGTGCCCGATGGAACAGCGACTGGTGGGGACTCGCGGGGAACCTGGGGGAGCACACCGGAAACGCCCAGGTCAGTACCTCCCCAGTGAACGCCGAAGGCCCAGGCACGGGGCTGTTTCCCTCTTCCTGGGTCTTCGGCCGTTCCTGGGGCGCGTTTAAGCCTGCGGCAGCGCGCTCAGCGCTTGAAGGAGCCCTTGGCCTGTTCCTTCGTGCCCCGCATTTTGCCTCGTGCTTCGAGAGCGGCGCCTTTCGCCGCGAGCGTTTCCTTGTGCATCGCGTGGGCTGCCGTCCGCACGGTCCTTCCGACGATCTGTTCGGCCTTCGTCTTGGCCCGTTCTCCGGCGCTCATCTCGGTACCTCCGTGGGTCTCCCTGGCCGTGTGCCCCTTGAGACAAAGGGTGAAGCCACCCTTGCGGGCCGCGTTGGCAAGGGGCGGCTGAGATCCCCACGGGCCCGACGCGGAGGGGTTCCAGATCCGCTCCCACCTGGGTGATCGCTTCTATGCCATCGTGGCGGCGGCGTCTCGCCATGGACGGTCTGCTTCGCGTGAGGGGATCGGAACGATGACAGTGGCAGCTCAGCCGGGGACGTGCAGCCCTGTCGGCTGGGCCGTCTCTGGGCCGTCCGACGCCGCTCAATGGCGACCACCGACGCCTACTAATGACAGTCGTAGTGAGCGGCAGCCGCAGGTCACCCAAGTGGATCTGCGACACTGGTACAGCCATGCCTAAGCCCGGAGAACTTACTTTCGTTGCCCCCCGCGGAGCCAAGAAGCCGCCGCGGCATCTCGCTGATCTTTCGCCCGCCGAGCGGAAGGACGCTGTCGCGGAGGCGGGGGAGAAGCCGTTTCGTGCCAAGCAGCTCTCGCAGCACTACTTCGCGAGGTACGCGCACGACCCCGAGCAGTGGACGGACATCCCGGCCGGCTCGCGGGAGAAGCTGCGGGAGGCGCTGTTCCCGGAGCTGATGTCGGTGGTCCGGCACCTGGCCACGGACCAGGGCACCACCCGTAAGACCCTGTGGCGGCTGTTCGACGGCACGCTCGTGGAGTCGGTGCTGATGCGGTACCCGGACCGGGTCACCATGTGCATCAGCAGCCAGGCCGGATGCGGGATGAACTGTCCGTTCTGCGCGACCGGGCAGGCGGGGCTGGACCGGAATCTGTCCACCGCCGAGATCGTGCACCAGATCGTGGACGGCATGCGGGCGCTGAGGGACGGCGAGGTGCCCGGCGGGCCCGCCCGGCTCTCGAACATCGTCTTCATGGGCATGGGTGAGCCGCTCGCCAACTACAAGCGCGTGGTCGGCGCCATCCGGGCCCTCACCGACCCCGCCCCCGACGGCCTCGGGCTGTCCCAGCGCGGCATCACCGTGTCGACGGTCGGCCTCGTCCCCGCCATCCACCGCTTCGCCGACGAGGGCTTCAAGTGCCGGCTGGCGATCTCCCTGCACGCCCCCGACGACGAGCTGCGCGACACCCTCGTCCCCGTGAACACGCGGTGGAAGGTGCGCGAGGTGCTGGACGCCGGGTTCGAGTACGCGGAGAAGTCCGGCCGCCGGCTGTCCATCGAGTACGCCCTGATCCGGGACATCAACGACCAGGCGTGGCGCGGCGACCGGCTCGGCCGGATGCTCAAGGGCAGGCCCGTGCACGTCAACCTGATCCCGCTCAACCCCACCCCCGGCTCCAAGTGGACCGCCTCCCGTCCCGAGGACGAGAAGGCGTTCGTGGAGGCCATCGCCGCGCACGGCGTGCCGGTGACCGTCCGGGACACCCGCGGTCAGGAGATCGACGGGGCGTGTGGGCAGCTCGCGGCCACCGAGCGGTAACCTGAGCCGGTCAGTACAACGTCATACCAGTCATACATCTGCATATTCCGACAGGGGAGCGCCACAGCGCTGAGAGTGCGGCAACCAGGCCGCAGACCCTCTGAACCTCGCCCAGGTCATTCTGGGTAGGAAGTTCGGTCATCACTCAAGCTGTTGTGCCCTGCCCGGCCTCCCGCGCGGAGTCCGGGCAGGGCCGCGTCTCTTCCTGGCCCACCCAGGAGGACCACCAGTGCACACCAAGACCTTCGTGGCCGCGGCGGTCGGCCTCGGCCTGCTCACGCTCTCCGCGTGCGGGTCCACCGACACCAAGGGGGCCGCGGACACCAGGACCGTGACCCTTGTCAGCCACGACTCGTGGGCCGCGTCCAAGAACGTGATCGCGGACTTCGAGAAGCAGTCCGGCTACAAGGTGCGCGTCCTCAAGGACGGCGACGCCGGGCAGGCCGTCAACAAGGCGGTCCTCACCAAGGACAACCCGCAGGGCGACGTCTTTTTCGGCGTCGACAACACCCTGCTCTCCCGCGCCCTCGACAACGGCCTCTTCCAGCCGTACGCCGCCAAGGGCCTCGGCCAGGTCGACCCCGCCTTCCAGCTCGACGCGGCGAGGCACCGTGTCACGCCGGTCGACCACGGCGACATCTGCGTCAACTACGACAAGGCGTACTTCACCGAGCACAAGCTCAAGCCGCCGCGGACCTTCGCCGACCTCGCGGACCCGAAGTACAAGAACCTCCTGGTCACCGAGAACGCCGCCACCTCCTCGCCCGGCCTCGGCTTCCTGCTCGGCAGCGCGGCCGGTTACGGCGACAAGGGCTGGGAGGGGTACTGGAAGAAGCTGAAGGCCAACGGCGTCAAGGTCGTCGACGGCTGGGAGCAGGCGTACTACCAGGAGTTCTCCGGGTCCTCCGAGGGCAGGAAGGCGGGCGGTGACCGGCCGCTCGTCGTGTCGTACGCCTCCTCGCCGCCCGCCGAGGTGATCTACGCCAAGAAGAAGCCGAAGACGGCCCCGACCGGCGTCTCGGACGGCACCTGCTTCCGGCAGGTCGAGTTCGCCGGCCTGCTGAACCACGCGAAGAACCCCGCGGGCGGCAAGGCGTTCCTCGACTTCCTGCTGTCGAAGCAGTTCCAGCAGGACATGCCGCTCAACATGTTCGTGTACCCGGTCACCAAGGACGCGAAGGTCCCCGCCGAGTTCACCGAGTACGGGCCCGCCGCCAAGGACCCGGCGACCATGGCGCCCGAGAAGATCGCCGCCAACCGCGACCAGTGGGTCAGCTCGTGGACGTCACTCGTTCTGAAGTAGCGCGAGCAGCCCGACGGCGAGGCCGCGGGAGCGCGGCGCGGCTGGGGCTCATGGCCCTGCCCGTCGCGTTCTTCGCGCTGTTCTTCGCCTGGCCCGTCGCCGCGATCACGGCGCGCGGGCTCAAGGCCGACGGCACCTGGCACCTCGGTCGGTTCGCCGAGGTGCTGGGCCGCTCCGACATCCGGCACGTGCTCTGGTTCACCACCTGGCAGGCCCTCGCCTCCACCGCGCTCACCCTGCTGATCGCGCTGCCCGCCGCCTGGGTCTTCGCCCGGCTGGAGTTCCCCGGCAAACAGGTGCTGCGGGCCGTGGTCACCGTGCCGTTCGTACTGCCCACGGTGGTCGTCGGCACCGCGTTCCTCGCCCTGGTCGGCCACGGCGGACTGCTGGACGAACTGTGGGGCGTCCGGCTGGACACCACGGTGTGGGCGATCCTCCTCGCGCACGTCTTCTTCAACTACGCCGTCGTCGTCCGCACCGTCGGCGGGCTCTGGGGACAGCTCGACCCCCGGCAGGAGGAGGCCGCCCGGATGCTCGGCGCCTCCCCGCTGCGCGCCTGGCGCCAGGTGACCCTGCCCGCGCTGGCGCCCGCCGTGGCCGCCGCCGCGCTGATGGTCTTCCTGTTCACCTTCACCTCCTTCGGCGTGGTCCAGATCCTCGGCGGCCCCACCTTCTCCACCCTGGAGGTGGAGATCTACCGCCAGACCTCCGAGGTCTTCGACCTGACCACGGCCGCCGTCCTCACCCTGGTCCAGTTCGCCGCGGTCGGCGCGATCCTCGCCGTGCACGCCTGGACGGTACGGCGCCGGGAGACCGCGCTGCGCCTGGTCGACGCCTCCGTCACCGCCCGCCGTCCGCGCGGCGCCGGCCAGTGGGCGCTGCTCGGCGGGGTGCTCGCCACCGTCGCGGTGCTGCTGGTGCTGCCGCTCGGCGTGCTGGTGCGCCGCTCGCTGGACGCGCCGGGCCTCGGCTACTACCGGGCACTGACCGACGCCGACGGCGGTACGTTCCTGGTGGCGCCGCTGCACGCGGTGTGGACCTCGCTGGAGTACGCGGTCGCCGCCACCGGTATCGCCCTGGTGGTCGGCGCCCTGGCCGCCGCGGCGCTGGCCCGCCGGGACGCGGGCCGGCTGATGCGCGGATTCGACGCGCTGTTGATGCTCCCGCTCGGCGTCTCCGCCGTGACGGTCGGCTTCGGCTTCCTGATCGCGCTGGACGAGCCTCCGCTGGACCTGCGCCAGTCCTGGTTCCTGGTCCCGCTCGCCCAGGCGCTGGTCGGCGCCCCCTTCGTCGTACGGACCATGCTGCCGGTGCTGCGGGCGGTGGACACCCGGCTCAGGGAGGCGGCGGCCGTGCTCGGGGCGTCGCCCTGGCGGGTGTGGCGGGAGGTCGATCTGCCGTTGGTGCGGCGGGCTTTGCTGATCGCGGCGGGGTTCGCGTTCGCGGTGTCGCTCGGCGAGTTCGGGGCGACCGTGTTCATCGCCCGGCCCGACAATCCCACCCTGCCGGTCGCGGTGGCCCGGCTGCTGAGCCGGCCGGGGGAGCTGAACTACGGCCAGGCGATGGCCCTTTCCACGATTCTCATGGTGGTCTGTGCGGCCGCGCTGCTCCTGCTGGAGCGGCTGCGCACCGACCGGACGGGGGAGTTCTGATGCTGCTGAGCCTTGAGGAGGCGACCGTCCGTCTCGGCGGGCGGCCGGTGCTCGACACGGTGGACCTCGGTGTCGCCGAGCACGAGGTGGTGTGCGTGCTCGGGCCCAGCGGCAGCGGCAAGTCGACGCTGCTGCGAAGCGTGGCGGGTCTCCAACCCCTGTCGTCGGGGCGGGTGTTGCTGGGCGGCCGGGATCAGGCGGGGGTGCCCGCGCACCGGCGCGGGGTCGGCCTGATGTTCCAGGACCACCAGCTCTTCCCGCAGCGGGACGTGGGCGGCAATGTCGCCTTCGGGCTCCGCATGCACGGCATGCCCAAGGGCCAACGGGAGCACCAGGTAGAGGAGTTGCTGGAGCTGGTCGGGCTGCCCGGCGCGGCCCGGCGGGCGGTGGCCGGGCTGTCGGGCGGGGAGCAGCAGCGGGTCGCCCTCGCGCGGGCGCTCGCACCCCGGCCGAGGCTGCTGATGCTGGACGAGCCGCTCGGGCAGCTGGACCGCTCGCTGCGGGAGCGGCTGGTGGTCGAACTCCGCGAACTCTTCAGCCGGTTGGGCACCACCGTGCTCGCCGTCACCCACGACCAGGGCGAGGCGTTCGCGCTGGCCGACCGGGTGGTGGTCATGCGGGACGGGCGGATCGCGCAGTCCGGGACCCCCCTTGAGGTGTGGCGCAGGCCGGCCGACGCCTTCGTGGCCCGCTTCCTCGGCTTCGAGAACGTGGTTCCGGCGAGCGTGACCGGGGCGGCCGCCGACACCCCGTGGGGCAAGCTGCCCGTGCCCGAGGGGTCACCGCAGGGCGCCGGGGAGTTGCTGGTGCGGCCCGCCGGGGTGCGGCTCGTGGGCGTCGGCGAGGGGCTCGCCTGTACGGTGACCGCCCGCACCTTCAAGGGCACCCATGTGGCGCTCCGGCTCCAGCCGCGCGACGGCGGTCCGCACCTGGAGGCGGCCTGCCCGCTGCGCGAGGCGCCGGAGACTGGCGCCGAGACCGGGGTGGAGTTCGAGGCGGCGGAGACCGTCGTACTCGGCTGACCGGCGAGAAGACAGCGGCCCGCCCCCGTGCGTGACGGGGACGGGCCGCTGTCGGCTACGGCGGGCGGAAGCGTCAGCTACCGCTCTTCGCGCCACGGCGGCGCATGCCGAAGTACACCGCGCCACCGCCGACGACGACGAGGGCACCGGCGACACCGGCGATCAGGCCGGTGTTGGAGTTCGCACCGGTCTCGGCCAGGTTGGAGTCACCGATCGCCGCGGAGGGGGCGTTGCTCGGCGCCTCGGACACCGGCGCGGCGGCGCTGCTGCTCTCGCTCGCGGACGGGGTGGCGCTGTCCTCGGCCGGAGCCGACGCGGACGGGGTCGGCGCCGGGGACTCGGAGGCGGGCGGCGTCGGGGAGGGGGACTCCTCCTTCTTGCACGCGGTCGCCGGAGCCGTCAGGTTGGGCTCGATGTTCTTGTTGTCGATGAAGCGGGGCACGTTGACGTTGACGCGGTAGACCGCGCCGGGCGCCCAGTCCTCGTCGAAGACGATCGTGGCGCCCTCCTTGGTGCCGGTCACCACCTGCTCGCCGATCTTCTTCTCGTCGGCGCCGTTGTTCTCCAGGAACACCGAGACGGTGGCCTTCTGGCCGGAGAAGTCGCGGTCGGTGACGGTTATCTGGCCCTTCTCACCCTTGCACGTGGCCTCGGCCTTGAACTCGCCGATGTTGCAGGCGAGAGCCTGACCGGAGACACCCAGGACCAGGGCGGCCGACGCGGAGGCCAGGCCCAGGATGCGCACGGAGCGGCGCGCGTTACGGCGGGATATGGACAAGTCATGTCCTTTGCTGAGTGCAGAACTGCGGGGGGCTGACGGGGAGTTGGAGCCGCGGACGGAGCGGAGCCCCAGCATCCCCACAAGACACACAGGTTTATAAGCGCGCCATAAGCGTGTCAATGCGTAGGCGGTCAACGGGCGTTGACTTTACCTTCTTATTGCCCGGCGAGACGTTTCAACGCGTCGGAAGCCAGCTCGATCCGGCCAACCAGGGCGATACGGGACTCCATCGGCCGTTCCCGTGCCAACGCCCGCAGCAGTGGCCAGGTGGGGAGCCTCTCGGTCCAGTGCTCCTCGTCCACCAACACCATGGGCGTCGGATTGCCGCGCGAGCCGTAGTAGTTGGGCGTGGCGTTGTCGAAGATCTCCTGTACGGTCCCGGCCGCGCCCGGCAGGAACACCACCCCGGCGTTGGAGCGGGCCAACAGGCCGTCCTCGCGCGTGGCGTTGGCGAAGTACTTGCCGAGGTGGGAGGCGAACGCGTTGGGCGGCTCGTGCCCGTAGAACCAGGTCGGGATGCCCACCGAGCCGCCCCCGTCCGGCCAGCGTTCCCGCACCTCGAAGGCGGCCCGCGCCCAGTCCGTCACGGACGGGGCGAACGAGGGCGCCTTGGCCAGAATCCGCAGGGCCTCGGTCAGCATCCCGTCCTCGAACGGGGCCGCGTACGCCCCGAGGTTGGCCGCCTCCATCGCGCCCGGTCCGCCCCCGGTCGCCACCGTGAAGCCGGCGCGGGCCAATTCGCGGCCGAGCCGGGCCGCACCCGCGTACTCCTCGGTGCCGCGGGCCATCGCGTGGCCGCCCATCACGCCCACCACCCGTGCGCCGGTGAGGAGTTCGTCCAGGGCGTCGGAGACGGAATCGTCGTGGACCGCGCGCAGCATCGAGGCGAGGATGTCGCCGTCGGACTTGGTCCGCTGGAACCACGCGTACGCCAGCGCGTCCGGCGTCGCCTCGTATCCGTCGGCCAGCGAGGCGAACAGCTCCTCGGGCGTGTAGACGAACCCGCGGTACGGGTCGAAGGGCAGGCCCGGCACCGAAGGGAACACCAGGGCGCCGCCGGCGGTGAGGTGCGCGGCCGCGCCGAGGTGCATGGGGCACCCGAGGAAGACGGCGCCCGTGGTGTCCAGCCGCAGCAGGTCCTCCGTACGGCCGGTCAGGTCGACGGCCTGCACGCGGAACCCCGCGAGTGTCCCGTGCGCGGCGACGACGGCGTCGAACTCCGCCAGCGACTCGATCTCGTGGTCCGGGGCGACCTCTTCGGGCCGGGCGGGTATCGGAGGCATCCGCACATGCTAGTGCGGTCCCGTCCCCCTCCCCGGTCCCGCCTCATCACTCGACGGAGTACCGGGCCCGCAGCCGGCTGAAGGCGGTCGGGCTCGGCCGGTGGGGGAGGAAGTCCCGGATGCGCTGGGCGCAGGCGCGCGGCGACGCGGTGCTCGTGTCGCACTCCAGGTCGTAGTCGCCGTGGGCGTGGACGAGGTCGTACTGCAGGGCGGCGAGGCCCGCCTCCCGGTCACCGCGGGCCCGCTCGCGCCGTTCCAGCTCCTCCCGCGGGCAGTGGACGCCCACGAAGAGGACGTTCTCGGGGGGCAGTACGGCCAGGCAGTCGGTGAGCCGCCATGGCTCGCTGAGTACGTGGTCCACCACCAGGTCGTTGCCCACCTCGGCCATGGCCGCGACCGAGCGGTGGAAGCCGAGGCGGGTACGGCGCAGCGCGGCGTCGAACTCCTCTCCCGACAGCTCCCGTCGGGCCCGCATCGCGTTGAAGGCGTCCACCGAGAGGTGGGAGTACACGCCGTCGTCCAGGAGGCCGAGCAGCTCGCGCGCGATGCTCGACTTCCCGGAACTCGACGTGCCGTTGAGGAAGATGATCCGGCCGGGTGTCATGCGTGCATGCTCACCCCTGGACGGCGGCCGGGTCCATCCACATGACCTCCCAGGTGTGGCCGTCGAGGTCGTCGAAGGCGCGGCCGTACATGAAGCCGTGGTCCTGGGTCGTCCCGTGCGAGGTGCCCCCCGCCGCGATGGCCTTCTCCACCAGCTCGTCCACCTTCTCCCGGCTCTCCGCGCTCAGACAGAGCAGGGTCTCGCTCGAGGTGCGGGAGTCCACGATCTTCTTCTGGGTGAACTGGGCGTAGTGCGCGGGCGAGAGGAACATGGCCACGATGGTGTCGCTGATCATCACGCTGACCACGTCGTCCGTGCTGAACTGCTCGTTGATCCCGTAACCCAGGTCGCTGTAGAACTTCCGGGTGGCGGGCACGTCGGCGGTGACCAGGTTCACGAAGATCATCTGCTGGTACATCGGTTCTCCCCTGCTACAAGTGCGCGAGCTGCTTTCGCCGGTATAGACGACGGGCCGCCGGAGAACTCATCGGCGGCCCGCGAACTTTCTTTCCCGCTCGTCCCTCAGCGCGCCGGCGGCAGCGCCGACAGGTAGGCGATCAGCAGGGTGAGCGGTACGAACAGGGTGATCAGTGCGGCGGCCCGCAACGCGGCGGAGCCCCGCAGCATGGTGGCCGGGGCGCCGAGTCGGAGCAGCGCGGCCGTGGTGCCGGCGCGGGACTGGCGGGTCTCGACGGCGGCCGTCAGCAGCGTGGCCAGTGCGCAGCCGCCGACCACCAGCGTGGCCACGGTCGACAGCGGGCCGAAGGCGGCGGCCGGCTGGTCGTACATCGCGGTCGTGGCGAGCGCGGCCGACGTCACCGCGCAGACCACCCCCAGCGGGCGCCCGATCCGTGTGGCCTCCGACATCAGCACCCGCCCCGCCAGCAGCCGCAGCGCGCCGGGCTGCGCCGACTGGAGCACCCGCCCGCACAGGTAGGTGAGGCCCGGCGCGGCCAGGACCAGTCCGAGCGCGGTGAGCAGCCAGCCGGCCAGCACCGCCGCGCCCTCCACGGGCAGCGCCAGCAGGGACGCCGGAGCGGCCCGGTTCGCGTACGCCTGTACGGCGAGGCCCGCCGCCAGGGCGGCCACACCCCAGGGGAAGCCCGCCGGGGCCTCGCGGGGCGGCGGCGCGACGGTCAGCACGTCCGACCAGCCTTCGGCCCCGGCTTCGACCGGCGCTTCCGCCGAGGCGGGCGCCTCCGTCCGGTGCAGGACGGCGTGCCAGCGGGCGCCGAAGGACGCCGTGCCCTTCGCGGCGGGCCGGCGCGGGTCCCGGGGGCGCAGGCTGAGCGCCACCGCGCCCGAGGCGGTGAGCGGCAGCAGCGCCAGCAGCGTCAGCGCGGCCGGTACCGGCAGCGGCCGGTCGGCCGCGAGGAACTGCGCGCCCTTCCCGTCGATGGGCAGCCCCGACAGGTCGCCGCGCAGATGCAGGAAGAACAGCAGGGCGACCATCGAGCCCAGCGTGCAGGCGAGCAGAGTGGTCAGCGCGGACACCGCCATCAGCCGGCCCGGCCCGAGCCCCACCGCCGACAGCCCCGGCCGGGGCCGGGTCCCGGGGTCGGTACGGGCCACCGCCAGCGCCAGGTACACCGTCGCGGCGAGCGGCACCACGCACCAGGCCAGGCGCAGCGCCGCCGCGCCCGGCGTCTGGGGGTGGCCCATCGCGTAGCCGAGGGAGCCGAGCAGCAGGAAGCCGGTGCCCGCCGAGGCGGCCGCCACCAGCAGACGGCGCAACTGGACGGCGGGCCGGGCCGCGCGGGTCAGACGGAGAGCGAGCACGCCGCCCGGCCTTCCGTGTCCGGGGCGTCGGGGAGGTGCACGGTCTTCACCCGGCGCCCGTCCAGCAGCGAGACCGAGCGGTCGGCGAGGGCCGCCGTCTCCGGGTCGTGGGTGGCGAGGACCACCGTGATGCCGTGCGAGCGGGCCGCCGTCGTCAGCGTGCGCAGGACGTGCCCCCGGTCGGCGCGGTGCAGCGGTGCGGTCGGCTCGTCGGCGAACAGCACCGTCGGTCCGGGGGCCAGCGCGCGGGCGATGGCGACGCGCTGCCGCTCCGCCTGGAGCAGTTCGTGCGGACGCTTCCTGGACTTGTCGCCCACGTCCAGCCGCTCCAGCCATTCCATCGCGGCCACCTTGGCGCGGCGACGGCTGGTCCCACGCAGCATCAGCGGCAGCGCCGCGTTCTCCCAGACGTTCAGCTCCGGCACGAGCGCCGGGGCCGGGTCGATCCAGCCGAACCGGTCGCGGCGCAGCTTCTCGCGGGCCATCGGGCCCAGGGTGTGCACGGGGGAGCTGTTGAACCACACCTCGCCCCCGTCCACCCGGACCTGACCGGACAGACAGCGCAGCAGGGTCGTCTTGCCGCTGCCGCGCGGGCCGCCGACCGCGAGGATCTCGCTCTCCCGGACGCCCAGCGAGATGCCGGCGATGCCGGGGGAGCCGTCGGGATGCTTGAAGTGCAGGGAGCGTGCCCACAGCACGTCGTTGTCCGGCGGAGCCTCCATGGCGTACACCTCGGTTCTGATCCGTTTTCCCGTGTCCTTGTGCCCTGTTCGGGGGAACGAAGACCGGGCCGATCGGTCACTGGGCACGCTAGGCAGCACCGAGGAGGAGGCGGCACAGCACACGGCCCCGGGCCGCCGTTCTCACTCGAACGGGCGGCGCCGGGGCCGGGGCCGGCGGGGTCAGAGCTTGGTCCACGCCTCCGTCAGGGTCGCGCGCAGGATCTGCTCGATCTCGTCGAACGTCTCCTGGTTGGCGATCAGCGGCGGGGCCAGCTGGATCACCGGGTCACCGCGGTCGTCGGCACGGCAGTACAGGCCGTTCTCGAACAGGGCCTTGGAGAGGAAGCCGTACAGGACGCGCTCGATCTCGTCCGCGTCGAAGGACTCCTTGGTGTTCTTGTCCTTCACCAGCTCGATGCCGTAGAAGAAGCCGTTGCCGCGGACGTCGCCGACGATGGGCAGGTCGTGCAGCTTCTGCAGGGTGCGCAGGAAGGCGCCCTCGTTGTCCAGGACGTGCTGGTTCAGGCCCTCGCGCTCGAACAGGTCGAGGTTGGCGAGGCCGACCGCGGCGGAGACCGGGTGGCCGCCGAAGGTGTAGCCGTGCAGGAAGACGTTGTCGTCCCGGTAGAACGGCTCGGCGATCCGGTCGGAGACGACGGTCGCGCCGATCGGGGAGTAACCCGAGGTCATGCCCTTGGCGCAGGTGATGATGTCGGGGACGTAGCCGAACTTGTCGCAGGCGAACATCGTGCCCAGGCGGCCGAAGGCGCAGATGACCTCGTCCGAGACCAGCAGTACGTCGTACTGGTCGCAGATCTCGCGCACCCGCTGGAAGTAGCCGGGCGGCGGCGGGAAGCAGCCGCCGGCGTTCTGCACCGGCTCCACGAAGACCGCGGCGACCGTCTCCGGGCCCTCGAAGAGGATCTGCTGCTCGATCTGGTCGGCGGCCCAGCGGCCGAACGCCTCCGGGTCCTCACCGTGGATCGGGGCGCGGTAGATGTTGGTGTTCGCCACCTTGTGCGCGCCCGGCACCAGCGGCTCGAAGGGCGCCTTCAGCGCGGGCAGGCCGGTGATGGACAGGGCGCCCTGCGGGGTGCCGTGGTAGGCCAGCGAGCGGGATATCACCTTGTGCTTGGCGGGCTTGCCGACCAGCTTGAAGTACTGCTTGGCCAGCTTCCACGCGGTCTCCACGGCCTCGCCGCCGCCGGTGGTGAAGAAGACCTTGTTGAGGTCGCCGGGGGCGTAGCCGGCCAGCCGCTCGGCCAGCTCGATCGCCTTCGGGTGGGCGTAGGACCACACCGGGAAGAAGGCCAGCTCCTGCGCCTGCTTCAGCGCGGTCTCGGCCAGCTCCACCCGGCCGTGCCCGGCCTGGACCACGAACAGGCCCGCCAGGCCGTCGAGGTACCGCTTGCCCTTGTCGTCGAAGACGTGGGTGCCCTCGCCCCGCACGATGGTGGGGACGGGCGAGTTCTCGTACGACGACATGCGGGTGAAGTGCATCCACAGGTGGTCGTACGCGGTGCGGCTGAGGTCCTTCTGCGTCACGGTTATCGGGTTCCCCACATATAGGTCTGCTTCTTGAGCTTGAGATAGACGAAGCTCTCGGTGGAGCGGACGCCGGGCAGGGCCCGGATACGCCGGTTGATCACGTCCAGCAGGTGGTCGTCGTCCTCGCAGACGATCTCGGCGAGGACGTCGAAGGAGCCCGCGGTCATCACCACGTACTCGACCTCCGACATGGCGCTCAGCGCGTCCGCGACGCCGTCCACATCGCCCTCGACATGCACTCCGACCATCGCCTGGCGGCGGAAGCCCACGGTGAGCGGGTCGGTGACCGCCACGATCTGCATCACGCCCTGGTCGAGCAGCTTCTGCACCCGCTGGCGCACCGCCGCCTCGGAGAGGCCGACCGCCTTGCCGATCGCGGCGTAGGGCCTGCGGCCGTCCTCCTGGAGCTGCTCGATGATGGCGAGGGAGACGGCGTCCAACTGCGGAGTGCCGCTCCTGGACTCGCGGGCGGAGTCCCTGGGTTCTGTGCTTCGACTGGCCACGGCCTCACTCTGCACGACACCTCGACAGTTTCGCAAGGCTCGATCGATGAAATTCGTTGTTTCCGACCTTGTGGTGTGCGGATTTCGCAGTACGCGTGGTGGCGGGGGTGTTGAAAACGTGGGTGTCCCGACTAGGGTTGGGGTGTCTCAGCCACCGGACAGCCATGCGGCCCTCCGGGGCGGGGACAGCTCGAACCCTCGAACCAGATCAGGAGGCCGGCAGTGAGCACCGAGCCGCGTGGGCTGCGCAAACTCCGGAACTATGTCGCCGGTGAGTTCCGGGACGCCGCCGATGGACGGACCACCGAGGTGGTCAACCCCGCCACCGGTGAGGTGTACGCGACCGCGCCGCTGTCCGGGCAGGCGGATGTGGACGCCGCCATGGACGCGGCCGCCAAGGCGTTCCCGGCCTGGCGCGACGCCACCCCCGCCGAGCGGCAGAAGGCCCTGCTGAAGATCGCCGACGCGTTCGAGGAGCGGGCCGAGGAACTCATCGCGGCCGAGGTGGAGAACACGGGCAAGCCCGTCGGGCTCACCCGCTCCGAGGAGATCCCGCCGATGGTCGACCAGATCCGCTTCTTCGCGGGCGCGGCCCGGATGCTGGAGGGGCGCTCGGCCGGCGAGTACATGGACGGCCTGACCTCGATCATCCGCCGCGAGCCGATCGGCGTCTGCGCGCAGGTCGCGCCGTGGAACTACCCGATGATGATGGCCGTGTGGAAGTTCGCCCCGGCCCTCGCCGCGGGCAACACGGTCGTCCTCAAGCCCTCGGACACCACCCCGGCCTCCACCGTCCTCATCGCCGAGATCATCGGCTCGGTCCTGCCGGCGGGCGTCTTCAACGTCATCTGCGGCGACCGCGACACCGGCCGCATGATGGTCGAGCACCCCACCCCGGCGATGGCCTCCATCACCGGCTCGGTGCGCGCGGGCATGTCGGTGGCCGAGTCCGCCTCCAAGGACCTCAAGCGGGTCCACCTGGAGCTGGGCGGCAAGGCGCCGGTCGTCGTCTTCGAGGACACCGACATCCCCAAGGCCGTCGAGGACATCTCGGTGGCGGGCTTCTTCAACGCCGGCCAGGACTGTACGGCCGCGACGCGTGTCCTCGTCCAGGAGTCCATCCACGACGAGTTCGTGGCCGCGCTCGCCAAGGCCGCGTCCGAGACGAAGACCGGCCAGCCGGACGACGAGGACGTGCTCTACGGCCCGCTGAACAACCCGAACCAGCTCAAGCAGGTCGCCGGCTTCATCGAGCGGCTGCCCGCGCACGCCAAGGTCGAGTCGGGCGGCCACCAGGTCGGCGACAAGGGGTACTTCTACGCCCCGACCGTGGTCTCCGGCCTGAAGCAGGACGACGAGATCATCCAGAACGAGGTGTTCGGGCCGGTCATCACCGTCCAGTCCTTCACCGACGAGGACCAGGCCGTCGAGTGGGCCAACGGCGTCGAGTACGCGCTGGCCTCCTCGGTGTGGACCAAGGACCACGGGCGTGCCATGCGCATGTCCAAGAAGCTGGACTTCGGCTGCGTGTGGATCAACACCCACATCCCGCTGGTCGCGGAGATGCCGCACGGCGGCTTCAAGAAGTCGGGCTACGGCAAGGACCTGTCGGCGTACGGGTTCGACGACTACACCCGCATCAAGCACGTGATGACGTCGCTGGACTCCTGACCCGGACCGGATTGTCCCTGCGGGGGACGGGGCGGCACACTTTCCGGGTGCTTCACACCTCTGTTCGTGGTTCCGCCCCCTCCCGCCGGTCCGTCCTGCGGGCCCTCGGGGGCACCGCCGCGCTCGGCGCGCTCGCCGGGTGCGGGGTGCCCTCGGCGTACGTCCGTCCCGGTGACCGCTCCGCCCCCGACCGGTCCGCCACCGACCACCGGCTGACCTGGTCGAACTGGCCGCTGTACATCGACACCGATGACGACGACGCGAACAGGCGGCCCACGCTGGACGCCTTCGAGAAGCGCACCGGCATCTCCGTCGACTACGTCGAGGAGATCAACGACAACGACGAGTTCTTCGGCAAGATCANNACGTACACCGTCCCCTGGCAGTCCGGCATCACCGGCATCGCGTACGACCGCCGCCGGCTCGGTCGCGAGATCCGGCACGTGAAGGACCTCTGGGCGAGCGACCTCAAGGGCCGGGTCACGCTGCTGTCCGGGCTCGACGAGGCGTTCGCGCTGCTGATGCAGGGCAACGGCGTGGACATCACCCGCTGGACGGCGGCCGACTTCCACACCATGTGCGACGAGGTGGAACGGGAGGTCCGCCGGGGCCAGATCCGCCGCTTCACCGGCAACGACTACACCAAGGACCTGGTCAGTGGCGACGTCCTCGCCTGCCAGGCGTACTCCGGCGACGTCATCCAGCTCCAGGCCGACAACCCCCACATTCGCTTCGTCGTCCCCGAGGAGGGCGCCGAACTCTGGTCGGACTCCCTGATGATCCCCGACCGAGCGATCCACAAGGGCAACGCCGAGCGCCTGATCGACTACTACTACACCCCCTCGGTGGCCGCCGAACTCGCC
>NZ_MUNH01000215.1:0-19990 GCF_002154615.1 Streptomyces recifensis | reverse complement strand
CCCGGTGACCGGGATGCGGGAGTCCGTTCTGCTCAGCCGGGTGGTGGCGTAAACCTCGATGGCATCGCGCTGGTACGCGGCGAGACCGGGGGCGACGCCTTCGTACGCGGCGCGCCAGGCGTCGTTGTCCAGTCGTGCAGGGTCTCCTGATACTGGGCGGGCGTCATGCCCTCGAACAGGTTCTCCGGTCGGTTGATGGTCATGGCTCTGCCGTCCTTCCGACAGGCACTCCTGTGCTTCCCGACGCACCTTGGAAACGCCGTCGCCCCTCGTGAACAGAGCCGAGTCCATCCGGCGCCGTTGCCTGCCGGCGTGCCGCATCACCAGATGGCCGGACGAGGGTCTCTCCGTGGCGGTGAGAATTTGATCATTCTTGCCTCGACGGCCGGTGAAAGTGCGAAGTCTGCTGGGTAGTGTCGGTCTTCGCGTTCGACGGCGGGGACACAGTGGCGGCGGGGGCGGGCCACGTACTGTGCCGGCGCCCGGCATCGACCGGACGCGGTTCCGCTGGATCGCAGCCCTCCCAGCAAGGTCCGAACGCACTGTCGGGCGTCAGAGGCATGCCCGTCCGAGACAGGAGCTGCCATGGCACTGAAGATACCCGGACCACGAACCACCGCGGCCGTGTGCGCAGCGGCAACGGCGACGGTACTCGCGGTGGGCACCGCGCTGCCTGCCACCGCTGCGGGTTACACGGCGTCGGCCGGCCCCTTCGGTTCCGCGGTCGGTCTGTCCGGCGCCGGCAGCCAGCAGAGCCTGATCGACGTCAAGGTGGCGGGGAACGGCACCGCGTTCGCCCTTTGGCGCAACAAGGCTGCCGGTGCCACCACATGGGACATCCAGGCTTCTGTCAGGCCTGCGAGCAGCAACACGTGGTCGGCTCCCCACACCCTGTTCACGAGCGACAACCAGACCGCCCCGGCCACGCTCACGGTGACCGCCGATGGGCATGCCGACGCGGCCTGGACGACCGGCAGCTACACCGACGGCTCGCTGGCCGCCGTCTCGGTCGGCTGGGACCGGCGACGGGCCGGTGGTCGGATCCGGTCACGCTCACGTCCTACGCCGGAATGGACCTGTCGATGCCTCAGTTGGCCGCGGCGGCGGACGGCACCGTCACGGCCGTATGGGTGCAGGGCGACGGAGGCTGGAACTACGAGGCGATGACGGCCACGCTCGCCCCCGGTGCGACGGCCTGGTCGACGCCTCACCGTCTGGGAACCTTCTCCGACGGCTTCATCGAGCAGTTCTCCCTCGCGGTGGCCCCCGACGGAGCGGCCACGACGGTCTGGGACGCCTGGGACAGGACCACTGACTCCAACGTCGATTCCGTCGTGACCCGGGCCACTGCCGGCGGAGACTGGAGCACCCCGGCCGCCCTGCCGGGGACGGACGCCAAGTCCACCGACGTCCAGGTGTCGATGTCCGCCGGGGGCGCCACCACCGTCCTGTTCCAGAGTGCCACCAACGGGGTCGAGACGCTGAAGTCCCTCACCAGAGCCTCTCCGGCCGACACTTGGGGATCCCCCCAGACCGCCGTGCCGATCGTCCAGGACAACGACGACAGCGGCCCCCTCACCGCCCCCAACGGGGACATCACCTACGTGTGGGCGGGCTGGACCGGTAGCGCAGGCATGCCGATCGTGCAGGCCGTCACCCGCAGCGCGAGCACGGGCGTCTGGTCCGCTCCGAAGACGCTGTCCACCGGTTACGTCGACTGGCAGGTGGACGCGTCCATCGGGGCGGACGGGACCGTACACGTCGTGTGGCCGCAGACACCCGGCATGGACAACGGCAACGACCACTACCTGGAGTGGGCCGTCCGCACCGGCGGTTCCTGGAGCAAGGCCACCGCGCTCAACGCCACACCGGTCGCGGACGTCCCCGACATGGACGCCCTGACGGGCGAAGTGGCGACAGGACCGGACGGCCGGGCCACCGTGCTGGGACGCACCGCCCTGTACGCCCCTGGTTCCTCCGACCGCTACACCTCACAGGTGTGGAGCCGGTCGCAGACCCTGCTGACGAAGCCGAGCATCACCAAGCAGCCAACGGTGACCGGCACCGCCCGTACCGGGTCCAAGCTGACCTGCTCCGCCGCCTGGGCCGGCTACAACGCGACCGCCACATGGTCATGGCTGCGTGACGGCAAGACCGTCTCCGGCGCCACCGGTACCACCCGCACCCTGATCCCGGACGATTACGCCCACAAGATCGCATGCCGGATCACGGTCAGCAACGGTGCCGGTACGGTCAACTCCACGGCACAAGCCGTCACAGTCGCCGCCGGCCCTGCCCTGAAGGCCACCAAGGCGCCTTCTCTCAGCGGTACCGCCAAGGTCGCCTACCGCCTGACCGCCGCACACGGCACCTGGTCGCCGACGGCCACCTCGTACACCTACACCTGGAAACGCAACGGGAAGGCCGTCACCGGGGCTACCAAGTCCACCTACCTGCTGGTGAAGGCCGACAAGGGCCAAAAGGTCACGGTGACGGTGACCGCCCACCGTTACGGCTGGACCAATGGATCGGCCACCACCGCATCGGTCACGGTGCACTGAGGGAAGCTGCGCCCTGCGAGGCCGATTCAGCGGCGGACAGAGGAGAGTGGCGCGGGGCAGCTCGCTACTGCGCGGCAGGGTGGCCGTAGTCGTCGAGAAGGGGGCTGTGGCGTTCGGTGAGGGGGCCGACGCCCAGGTCTTCACGCATGAGCGTGCGCATCTTGGCGGCTGCTTTGCCGCGTGCCTCCCAGCGGGCGCGATCCTCCGGACCGCCGTCGGCAGCGCCGTCGGCGTATCCGTCGCAGATGCGTCGCAGGGAGTGGAACACGCTGTTGGAGGCCTGGACGACGGGACACGCCCGGGCGCGAGTAACGCGCCCCACTCGTGTAAAAGACCGCCCGTACGGGCAGTTGGGAGGGATCGGGCGTATCGGACGCCCCACAGGGTAGGTGAGTCATGCACCGGCCCCGCAGGCCCAGCAGTGGAACCCTGCTCCTCCTGTCTGCGGGGCCGCTGCACGCGTCTGCCGCCCGTGGTGTCGAACATGGGCAAAGCGGCGTCAGCCAACCCCCAGTGACGCCGTCCCCACGGGCCCGGCCGGCGCCTGGGCCGAGCCGACTCGGGCGCCCAGCGTGCGACCACATGTGAAGCAGAGGATCCCGGTTCAGTGGTGATCTTGTGAACGTGTACCGCCACCCGTAACGTGCGGGCCCCGCAGCGCGCTGAACAGAATGCCTCCCGGCGGATCACGCTGCTTGCATGCCAAGGGAGTTACGCGGGCGATGCCAAGACAGGTGCGGGCTCGTTCACACCCCCCGGTGGCGGGGCCGCCCGTGTGGACCTCGCAGCGCACCGTCATGCCGCGCCCATGGTTGGGGGGACTGTGACGTTCTCCTCAGCGTGAGCAGCGGACAATGCCCCAGCCGTCCGTCCACGCCCGCCCAGTGAAGGCCCCCCACGTCTTGAACGTATCCCCGCACGAGGCCCAGCCGGCCGGTCGGCACGCCGCCATCCCCACAGGCAGCCTGTTCCGGCAGATCTACGCACCACGCATCTGCGACGGCCTCGCCTACTCCATGTCCACCTATGCCATGCCTCTCGTCGTGCTGGCCACCACCGGCTCCGCGTCTCTGACGGGCCTGGCCTTCGCGCTGGAGTGGATACCTCGGGTGGCCGCGTTCGGCTTCGCGGGCGCCCTGGTGGACCGCAGTGGCGCGGCGATCGTGTCCTTCCTCGCCTCGTTCACCCGCGCCCTGTTGGTGGCGGGCGCCGCTGCCGCGCTGGTCGCACTGCCGCCGGGTGCGGTCGAGACCGTCACCGTCATGGCACTGGCCGCCGTGACGGGGGCGCTGACACAGTTCAGCTTCATCGCCAACGAGGCGGTCGGCGCCATCGTCAGCCGCCGCACCGACAGGCAGGCCCACAAGGTGCAGTCGGTGCTGATCGGCATCGACCAGACCGCCACCGTCATCGGCCCGGCTCTGGGCGGTCTTCTGCTGCTCACCGGCCCGACTCTCATGCTGGCGTGCCTGAGCGTGCTGTCCTTCCTGGCCGCCGCACTCGCGCTGCAGACACCGCCCACTCCTCTGCGTGCCGCACGCCACGGGGGACCGGCGCCGGGCGGCGGCCTGCGGGAAGGATGGCGGACCCTGCGCTCGCTGCCGTCCCTGCGACGGCTGGTGGCCGGACTGGCCTGCTCCAACCTCATGCTCGGACTGCTGCAATCGGCCAGCCCCATCATCGTGGAGGACCGGTTCGGCCGCTCCCCGGCCGCCGCCGGCGCGCTCTGGTCCATCGCCGCTGTTCTCACCTTGGCCGCGGTCGCCTGCTGCCGGGCGGGTCTCGACCGGCTCGGCCTGTGGGGGATCGGCGTCATCAGCGCATCCGTCGCGGCTGCCGCCTGCCTTGCCGTGCCGCAGGCCCTCTCCTACCCCGGCTACGTGACCCTCGTGGCCCTCTTCATGGCCGCCGACGGAGGACTTACCGTCGTCCTGCGCACCGTCCGTTCGCAGGTCATCCCACCTGCGGCCTTCGGCACGACCCTGTCCCTGACCGTCCTGTTCCTGCTGCTGCCGTTCCCTGTCGCGGGCGTGTTGCTCGCCCTCACTCCGCCGCCGTACCTGGACGGGCTCATCGGCGCGTGCGCCGTGGTGCAGGCGCTCGCTCTGCTCGTCACCTTCCTGCGCCTGCGCAATGATCCGATCCTTCGAGCCAGGACATCGCCGGCCCGCCACGAGGCCGCCTGAACTGGCCGTTTACCTGGCTGGAACGGCGGTGCCGAACGCATCCCCCAGGCACCGCCGGCACCGTCAGAAACTGTTTCCACGACTGCTCTTCCCCTGGGCCGTGGCGGGCAGATGCCGCGCTGTGCGGCCCGTCGCCGGGCTCTGGCGCTGCCCCGGCTAGCACGGCTCCGTTGATCGGGTCCGCAGCGACTCGCCGTGATTACGCGAGTGAGAAGGCGTCAGAATGTCACCTGGAAGGCTTAATAGTATGTCAATCGGATTTGTAGTCATGTGATGTGATGTTCCATCAGTTTCTGAAAAGGGCCCAAGAATGCCCTGTTTGGAGCTGAGTCCTGATCTTCCGATATGCCGGTCATGTCGGCTGTAGGTAAGTTCATTCACGAGCCGGTCCGACGGGTCGGCGCCCTCTCTGTGCGACAGGAGATCGTGAGATGAAGCTTCGTTCCACCGTGATCACCGCTGCTGTGTCGGCTGCCGCGGCCATGGCTGCGACCGGTATCACGTACGCCTCGGCCGCCCCTGCTGCGGCGCCGCAGGAGGCCCCGGCCGCCGTCGCCGCCGCCTCCGGCGGCAGCGGGCAGGGCGGGACCGCCAAGGGCAACCCGGGCGGCAACAGCAGCAGCAACGGCAACAGCAACAGCAAGGGCAACGAGGGCAAGGGCAACGAGGGCAACGACTGGGACGACGACGACGACAACAACGAGGGCGGTGGCGGCGACTACAAGGGCCGCATCCAGATCAACGAGCGTTCGTACTCCACGCACCCCGGTGACTGCATCACCGTGGTCAGCGGCCTGGGTGCGAAGACCCTGAACGTCCGCAACGAGAGCCGCAAGGCCGTCGAGGTCTTCCGCGGGGCCGTCTGCGACAACGGCGCTCCCATCGCCACCGTCGGCCCGCACAGCTCCAGCTACGGCGTGAAGCCGGGCTGGAGCGAGGGCATCGACATCGACAACGGTGTGGTGGCCAGCTTCCGTGTCGTCAAGCGCCACCACGACGACTACTAGGCCGTAACCGAGCACATGCTGTGAGCCCCGGCCCGCCGGAATCGGGCCGGGGTCCCAGTTTGGCCCATGCGCGTGGCGGCCACCTCCGCCACGTCCCTGCGGGTGCCGGACGCCGGGCGCGCGGCGTCCGGCACCCGCGCGGCCGTATCCCCCTGTTACCGGCCCGCTCACCTGCGGTGTTGTGCCCGCGGGTGGGGGTTCTCAGCCGCAGCTCCCGGCTGTGTGCCCGGCGCTTTTCCGGTCCGCAAACGGGTGAACGACATGATCATCCGCCTGGCGGAAGATGCGAACGACTGCACCCACCTCCTGGACCGCCTCACCGTCAGGCTGACCCCTGGCTCGTACGCCAGGCCCGCTGGGAGACGAACGGCCACCTCAAGGAGCCCGTCGACCCGACCCGGCTCACCTGCACGGCAGACAGGGCGCTCGAAGGCACGCTCGTGGTCAGGAGCCTGTCGGCGTCAGCTCCTGCAAGCCCACCACCCGCAGCAGCTGCAAGCGCTCGTAGGACTCCGTGCCCGGCCGTGCCGTGTGGACAACGAGCTGCTGGTTGTGGTCGGAGTTGACGAGGTTCTCGCAGTCGAGCTCGAGGACGCCGATCGCAGGGTGCCGGAAGCGCTTCGTGGAGGCGCGGCGTACGGCGACCTCGTGTTCGTCCCAGAGGTGTGCGAACTCCGCGCTCGTGGCGCGTAGTTCGGCGACGAGGGCGGCGGGTTCGGGGTCCGTGGGGCGGGCCGAGGCCACCGCTCGCAGGCCGGCCACCTGCTCGCGGGCGCGCTCCGGGCGGTCCTCGGACGGGAACAGCTCCTGGACTACCGGGTCCAGGAAGAAGCGGCGGATCAGGTTGCGTTCTCGGGGCGGTCGGGCCAGTACGTCTCCGCTGAGCGCCCGCGACAGCGCGTTCTGGGCCAGGACCTCGCCGCAGTCGGTCACCACCATCGCCGGGGTGTCATGCAGCCGGTCCAGCACCAGGAGCAGACCCGGGCGCACGTGGGTGCTGGTCTCCTCCCGGCGCGGCGGTTGTTCACCGGTGAGGTGGAAGAGATGGTCGCGTTCGTCCTCCGTCAGGCGCAGGGCGCGGGCCAGCGCGGTGAGCATCTGGCGGGACGGACGCGGGCCGCGGGACTGTTCGAGTCGCGTGTAGTAGTCCACGGACATGCCGGCCAGCTGGGCCACCTCCTCGCGGCGCAGCCCCGGCGTACGGCGGCGGGCGCCGGCCGCGAGGCCCACGTCGGAGGGGACCAGGCGGGCGCGAGCGCGGCGCAGGAAGTCGGCGAGTTCGACTCGGTTCACCTCTCCAGGGTGCGCGGGACGGGCCGGCTTATCCAGGGACTCCCGGTCCCCTGATGAAGAGGTCTCTCCCCCTCGTCTCCGCATCCGCCGAGGCTGGTCGTCGACCACAGGCGACGCAGTGCGTGAGGAGCACATCATGCTGACTTTGGTGACCGGTACGACGGGACAGGTCGGACGCCGCTTCGTGCCGAGGCTGCTGGCCCAGCAGCGGCCGGGCGAGCAGGTGCGCGTCCTGGTTCGGGACGCTGCCCGCGGCGAGCGCTTCGCGGAACTGGGCGCCCAGGTCGCCGTAGGAGACATGCGCGAGGAGGAGACACTCGGCAAGGCGCTCACCGGCGTGGACGCCGTCGTGAACGTCGCCGCCTCCTTCCGCGGGGTGCCGGACGAGGAGGCATGGGCCGTCAACCGGGACGCCGCGGTGGCCCTGGGCCGCGCCGCGCAGGCCTTGGGAGTGGAGCGGTTCGTGCAGGTCAGCACAAACAACGTGTACGGCGTCGGACGTGGCCGCCCGCTGACCGAGGAGGACGAGAGCCGGCCGGGCGGCGCGATGTGGGGTGCCTACCCCGAGTCCAAGGCGGAGGCCGAGCGCGAACTGCTCGCGCTCGAGGGTCTGGACGTACGCATCGGACGGCTCCCCTTCGTCTACGGCGAGGGCGACCCGCACCTCGCCGACGTCCTGCACTGGGCTGACCGTTGGGCGCCGCACCAGCGCCTGCAGATGGCCCACCACGCGGACGTCGCCCAGGGACTGATGCGCCTGCTGTACGCGCCGGGCATCGCCGGCCGGATCTACAACATCGCCGACGACGCCCCCGTCACGACGGTCGAGCTCTATCAGCTCAACGGCGTCGAGGTGCCCGCAGGGCTCCACGAGCTCACAGACCCCGACCCGTGGCTCGGGATCACGTCCAACCAGCGCATCCGCCGGGAACTCGGCTTCCGGCCGATCTACCCGAGCGTCTGGACGGCCCGGGACGCCGGAGCCCTGTGACGCCACCGCGCCCGGCCAAGGCCGGTTGGTGTCGATCTGCTGCACGGTGAAGCCGTCGGGAAGCCAGTCGGCAGTGCTCATGGCAGAGGCCTTTCGTCGGAGAAGTGGTCGAGCAGGTGTACTGAGAAAAGGCCGTATCGAGGCCCTTCGGGGTGCGTGGCTCCGCCGCCGCGGGTGACGCGTGGCGATGGCGAAGTCGTGGTTACCCGGCGGGGGTGGCAAGGCGGCGCAGGCGTTCTTCACCGATCGTGGTCAGCATGTCGGTGTGCTCGGGCTGCCAGCCGAGGTCCTGCTGTGCGCGGACGGCGCGGATGCGGCCGGAGACGGACATGACGAGGGCGCCGAATTCGCCCCACACATCGGCTGCCTCCTTCGGGGTGAGGCTGCGTGCCTCGACGCCGAGGTCGGCGGCGACGCGTTCGGCGATCCAGCGGTTGGGGGCCTCTCCGGCCACGGCGTGGTACAGCCCGCCGGGCCGGCCCTTTTCCAGGGCGAGGGAGAACAGGCGGGTCACGTCGTCGATGTGGACGTGGCTGTAGGTGTTCAGCCCTTCGCCGACGTAGCAGCCCGCCCCTGTCGCGGCGACCGACCGGTAGACCATCGACACGTGACCGTGATCGCCCGGTCCCCAGATCAGACCGGGCCGGACGACCATCGCGCGCAGGCCGTTCTGGGCGGCGGCCCGGACGGTGTCCTCGGCGGCCTTGCGGTAGGCGGCCAGGGGGTCGGGTGTGACCGGGTAGTCCTCGGTGAAGACGTCCGGGCTCCAGGCGCCCGCGGTGCGCTGTACCAGCACTCCGCTGCCGGACAGGAAGAGCAGTGTCTTGTCCGTGCCGGTCAGGGCCCGGACGAGGTCCTGGACGGTCGCGGTCTCCTGTTCCGGTCCGGCATGGGCGGCGTAGACGACCGTGTCGGCGTCTTCGGCCGCTTCGATGAGGGTGGGGCGGTGCTCGTCCAGATCGCCTGCCACGGAGGTGATGCCCTGGAAGGCGAGGGTGGCGGCGGCGCTCTGGGTGCGGGCCAGGCCGGTGACCTTGTTGCCTTGGGCGGACAGGTGCCGGGCGAGGGCGCCGCCGACGAAGCCGGTGGCTCCGATGATGAATATCTTCATGCTGAGGCTCCGTCAGGAGGGCAGGGCGCTGAGCTCACCGCCGTCGGCGAACAGGACGGCGCCGTTGACGTAGGAGCTGGCCGGGCTCACCAGGAAGGAGACGATCTCGGCGATCTCGCCGGGGTCTCCGGCGCGGCCACGGGCGGTGGCCTTGTCCAGCATCGCGGTGTGCTCGCCGAGCATGGCCTTGGTGCCCTCGGTGTGCACGGGGCCGGGTGAGACGGTGTTGACCCGCACGCCGGACGGGCCGAACTCGGTCGCCCAGTAGCGGGTGAGGATCTCGGCCCCCGCCTTGGAGGCGCCGTAGGCGGCGCCGATGGGAGCGGGCATACGGGCCGCGCTGGAGCCGACGATCACGATCGAGCCCTGGCCGCGCTCGGCCATACCGGGCGCCAGCGCGCCGACCAGGAGGAACGGGGCGCGCGCGTTGACCGCGACCTGCCGGTCGAAGCTCGCGGCGTCGGTCATCGCGGTCGGGGCGAACTCGTACAGGCCCGCGCTGTTGACCAGGATGTCCACCGCTCCGGCCTCGGCGGCCAGGCGCAGCGTGTCCTCGGCGTCGGTGAGGTCCGCGGCGATGAAACGGGCACTGCCGCCCTCTGCCGCGATCTGCTTGACCAGGGCATCGCCCCGGCCCTGATCGCGGCCGTGCAGGACGACGTCCGCGCCCTGGACGGCCAGGCTCCGCGCGATGGCCTTTCCGATACCCGAAGTGGCTCCGGTCACGAGTGCGGTGCGGCCCTGCAAAACGGTGCTGGTGGTCATGGTGATCTTCCTTGCCGTGGTGCGTTCGGCGCGGACGGGTTTCGTCGGCGCCCTTCCGGCATCCACTATGCATCGCAGATGTTCTGTTAGCAAGAACATCTGTCGCTGCGCGTATGGAGTACGATGTGCGGGTGAATGAATCCGCGTCCCAGAACAAGAAGCCGCGGGCCGAGGCCGAATCCCTGGCGCTGGACACCGACTTGGGCTGGGCGATCCGCATGGTCTCCACGGCGTTCCGCCGCGTCGCCACCGACTCGGTCGCAGACCTGCCCGGCGGAGCACGCGGCTACCTGGTCCTGGTCGCCCTGGCCGGCGGCAACGAGCCGCCGTCACAGCTCGCCCTGGCCAAAGAGGTGAGTCTCGACCGCACCGTGATGACCTACCTCCTCGACGACCTCGAAGCCCATGACCTGGTGACCCGCAAGCCCGACCCCCGCGACCGTCGCGCCCGCCAGGTCCTCATCACCGACACCGGACGCGCCCGCCTCGCGCAGGTACGCGAAAGCCTCGGCGCCGCCGAAGCGCGCCTCCTCACCGACCTCGACCCCAAGGACACCGAGCACCTGCGGACGCTGCTCGCCCGCGTCGCACAGACCGCGCAGCGCGAAGTCCTCGCCTCCGGCGAAGGGGAGTGCTGAGGGGTGTCCGCAAAGTAGCGTCGTCTGCTCGGAGGGCAGGGCTCGCGGTGTCTGGTGCGTGCGAGGCGGAGGGTCGACCTGTCACGCGTGCTGGTCAGGAAGCAGGCGACGTCGTGGACAATCGACGTCGCCCCCCGCCTCGTGGTGTCGGGCGCCGGCACTGGCACCGCCGCGCCGACGGACGTGGTCAACACGTTCCAGAATTAGGCGACGGGAGGTTGTCCTGACTCCAGCTACGTCAACGCCGACCGGACCAATGCATGCGGGACGCCGGTGCAGAACTGGAACGTGCACAAGCGGATCCGCCGGGATCTCCGCGACCCCGCGTACTCGGGAATCTCCACGGCCTCGATCGCCGCGCGCTGGGGAGTACACGACTCCAAACACCTCGGCAGGGCCCTGAAACGCGAGTTCGGCGAATCCGTCAGCGACCTACGCCGAGGCTGAAAGGTCTGCGCAGCTGGGGGAGAGGCCCGAGAGGGACCGCAAAACGTCCGGTGCCGCTGGTGCCATGACCGAGCGTCACAGCAACTCGCCCACCCGCGTGGGGAGGGAGGACCCGATGGGTCATCAGCAGCAAACCGTTCGTCCTCTGTGGGGCTCGCAAGCCCTCCCTGTTGCGGACGAGCGACGTTCGAACGCGCCGCGACCCCGGCGCCGCGCCGGCCGTACCAGCAGCGCGCTTCGCCGGGGTCGCGGGCTACGCCCGTGATGTCACGCGATGTCGACCATCCCGGCCACGTCGTCCAGCAGCTGGGAGGGGTCCAGGACGATGGGCAGCTCGGTCAGGCCCCGGAAGGCGGGGAAGGGGACGGTGAGCCACTGGGCCTCGCCCGGCGGCAGGGCCAGGGAGAGGTCCGGGAAGCGACGGAAGAGCGAGGCCAGGGCGATCTGCATCTCCATCCTCGCCAGCGGTGCGCCGAGGCAGTAGTGCGGCCCCGTGCCGAAGCCCAGGTGGTTGCTCTGCACACCCGCCCGGGTGATGTCGAAGGTGTCGGGGCTCTCGAACGCAGCGGCGTCCCGGTTGGCCGAGGTGACCGCGATCTGCACCAGCGAACCCTTGGGAATGAGCGTCCCCCCGATGGTGATGTCCTCGAGGGCGTGGCGGAAGGTCGCGTTCTCCACCGAGCCCTCGTAGCGGATGATCTCCTCGATCGCGTTCGGGAGGAGGTCGGGTGAGTCGATCACCTGCCTGAGCTGCTCGGGATGGGTGAGCAGGGTGTAGACGGCGTTGCCGATGAGGTACGCGGTCGTCTTGTGGCCCGCGAACAGCAGCACCCACAGCGTGGACAGCAACTCACCGTCCGTCAGCGACTCCTGCTCGTCCCGGGTCTGGATGAGGACGCTGAGCAGATCGTCCTCAGGGGCCTTGCGCTTACGGGCGATCAGGACCTCGAAGTACTCCCGGAGGGTGTTCTCCGCCTCGGCCAGCCGGTCCTTGTCCTTCTTGCTGAAACCAGTGCGCGCCACGACGCTGCACCACTTCTGGACCTCCTGCCGCTCCTCCTCGGGGACACCGATGAGTTCGCAGATCACCTGTAGGGGCAGCGGGAAGGCGAAGGCGGACAGCAGGTCGACGGGCTGCTGCGTGGAGCAGTCGTCGAGCAGTGTGTCGGTGAGCTCCTGGATCCGTGGGCGCAACGCCTCGATACGGCGGGGGACGAACGCCTTGCTGACGATCCGGCGCAGCCGCGAGTGCTTCGGCGGGTCGGCGAACAGCATGTTGTCGTCCAGGGCGATGGAGGAGTCGCCGAAGATGGACCGGTAGGCGTCGATGGCCGCGTACATGTCCTTGCTGATCCTCGGATCGGCCAGGGCGGCCTTCGCGTCCTCGAACCGGGTGATCAGGTACGAGTCCACACCGTGCGGCGGGGTGATGCGGCAGACCGGCGCGTTCTCTCGCAAGTGCTGGTAGAGGGGGTGCGGGTTGGCCCGGTACGCCGGGCAACCACGGGATGCCGCGTCCACCGCCCGAGCTGTCTCGTCCGCGGTCTCCTGCTCCTGCATCTGAGTCATCGACGGCCCCTCTTCTCTCTTCCCACGGTGGCACGTATCGGCTGCAACGCTGGAATGCATTGACGCCACTCGGAACCGGAAAACGCGATTCACCCTGACGCGGACCTATGTCGTCGGCACGGCACGGAAGCGGAAAAAGCAGTGCGCCGTACGGGGGAAGGCTCGATTGCCGACCCCCGGGGCCTGTGACAGGTTCGGAGCCAGGGTCGCCATGCATACGAATCGCTGCCCGAACTACCGCTGCGTCACTTGAAGGAGGACGGGCCGTGGACACGCGCGAAAAAGAAATGGTGCCGGTACTGATCGTGGGCGGTTCGCTCGTCGGACTGTCCGCGTCGGTGTTTCTGGGAAGACTGGGCGTCAGCCATATGGTCGCCGAACGCCGGGCCGCCACTTCCGAACACCCCCGGGGCCGGGGGAACAACATGCGGACCATGGAGTTGTTCCGCACGGCCGGCCTGGAAGCGGACATCAGAAAGGCCGCGGCCAATCTGTCCGGCAATCACGGCATCATGCAGACGGACAAACTGTCGGGCGGTCAGAGCCGATGGCTCTCGGCCCGGCTCACCGGCGGGAAGCCCCCCGAGAAGGACCTGTGTTCCACCCTGCGGTGCGCGTGCAGCCAGAACGACCTGGAGCCGGTCCTGCTGGACCACGCCCGTCGACTGGGCGGGGACGTGCGCTTCGGGACGGAGCTGGTCTCCTTCACCGAGGACCGGGACGGCGTGACCTGCGAGCTGCGCGAACGGGAGAGCGGCCGGACGTACACGATGCGCACGGCCTACCTCCTGGCGGCCGACGGACCGCGCAGCCCCGTGCGCGAGCGGCTGGGCATCGGACAGAGCGGAGGGGGCGACCTGTTCCACAACGTCAGCGTCACCTTCCGCAGCAAGCTCCTGAGCGAGGTGGTGGGCGACCAGCGCTTCCTCGTCTGCTACCTGAACGGGACGGAGGGCGACGGGGTCCTGCTGCCCGTCGACAACGAGGAGAAGTGGGTCTTCCACATCCCGTGGTTCCCCGAGCGCGGCCAGACGCTCGAGCACTTCACCGACACCCGCATCGCGGACCACGTCAGGGCCGCCGCCGGCGTACGGGACCTGGACGTCGAGGTCACCGGGCGCGCCCCGTGGCACGCGGCGGACCGGGTCGCCGACCGCTACCGGCAGGGCCGCGTCTTCCTCATCGGTGACTCGGCCCACGAGATGCCCCCCACCGGCGCGTTCGGATCCAACACGGGCATCCAGGACGCCCACAACCTGGCCTGGAAGATCACCGCGGTACTGCACGGCTGGGCGGGAGAGGGCCTGCTGGACAGCTACGAGAACGAACGGCGGCCCGTCGCCCTGGCCACGATCGCCCGTGCCATCGAGCAGGCGGCACGCGAGGAGCACCCCGGTTACGCCGCCGCGCAGGGCGCGAACCAGAGCACGGACCTGATGACCGTGGCCCTCGGCTACCGCTACCTCTCCACGGCCGTGTCCGGCGCGGACACCGAAGCGCCGACCATCCCGGAAACGCTCCGCCTCCAGGCCGACCCCGGCACCCGCGCCCCGCACATGACCGTCGTCCACAACGGGGACACCAAGTCGACCATCGACCTGTACGAGCGGTCCTTCGTCCTGCTCTGCGGACTTCCGGACGGGCCGTGGCCGTCGGCCGCCCAGGCCGCGGCGGCCAAGCTCGGCGTCCCCCTGGTGTCCTACCGGGCCGGCGCCGGCCCGGACTTCGACCTCGACACCTCGCCCGCCCTCGACGCCGGTGCCGAGGACTGGGCCGCCACGCACGGCGTCACCCCGCAGGGCGCGGTGCTCGTGCGCCCCGACGGAATGGTCGCCTGGCGCTCCGGCGACCTCCCCGCGAACCCCGAGGACGAGTTGACGCACGTTCTGCAAGGCCTCCTCAGCCGCTGATCCCGTCTCCGACGCCCTCGACCGTTCCACCACCGGGAGCCCCTCCATGCCCCAAGCCGCCGAGACCACCGACCTGCAAGCTCCGGGCGACACAGCCCTGGGCACCGCACTGAGCGCCGACGACGCCCGGCACGAACGAATAGACGTCCACCACCACTACACCGCCCCCGAATGGGTGCGGTGGGCCGAGGCGAACGGGTTCGCGAACCGTGACAGCCTGCCGCCGTGGACCCGGTGGGACGAGGCCGCCGCCCTGGACCTGATGGACCGGACCGGCACGCGCACCAGCATCCTCACCGTCGCCATGCTGGGACGCTTCCAGGACGCCGGGACACGCAAGGAGAGCGCGAAGGTCGCCCTTGAGGCCGCCGGCGACCTGACCGTCCGGCACCCCGGCCGCTTCGCCTTCTTCACACCCGTCTTCCTCGACGACGCCGAACTCTCCCGCTGGTCCGTCACCCACGGGATGGACCAGCTCGGCGCGGTGGGCGTCAGCGCGCGCACCAGCACGGGCAGCACGTATCTGGGCGACCCCGGGCTCGACCCGATCATGGCGGAGCTCGACGAACGCGCCGCCGTGATCAGCACGCATCCCATGCAGGTGAACCCCTCGGGCGCCCCCGACGGTGTACCGCCGTTCGTGTGCGACTTCCTCATGGACACGACCCGCGCCGCACTGAGCCTGATCATGAACGGCACTCTGGACCGTTTCCCGCGGCTCACGTTCATCCTCCCGCACGGCGGCGGGTACCTCCCCTACATCGCGAGCCGGATCGAGGTCTTCGGGCGCCAGCTCGTCCCCGCCGTCGACCCCGGCCGCGTCCGCGACTACCTGCACCGCTTCTACTACGACACGGCCGCGCCCATGTCCCCGTCGGCCACCCCCACTCTCCTGGCCGCCGCGGGTTCCTCCCGCATCCTCTACGGCAGCGACTGGCCGCCGACCCCCACCCGCGTGGTCGCCGAGGTGACGACTCCCGCTCTGGACAGGGATCCCGCGCTCGGCGACCTGGAGCGCGGTCACATCAACCGCGGGAACGCCCTGCGTCTCCTGCCCGCCCTCGCGCCGGCCTGAGCACGCCCGGGCCGTCCTCGTACCGCTTGAGCGAGTGCCGCGGAGGAACGCCGCCCGCCTCGCTCGACGCTCGGACCGACATCGGCCGTGCGGCTCGTCCCACCGAGCCGCACGGCCGACGCGCGGGTACCCGGCCGTGTACCGGTGATGTCGGAGTAGCAGCGGTGGCAGCCCTGTCCGGCCGTACCTAGGCTCGCTAGCGAAAACGACGCCGCGGGAAGGACGCAGAATGCCTCAGTTGGACGAGAAAGAGATCCACGTCAGCGCGATCGATACGGCGCACCAACCCCGAACGCCCGCGAGCGCATTGCGTTCCGCCGTGAGGGAAACCATGCTGCTGCCGGTGTTCCTGGTCCTCACCGCCATGATGGTGGCATTGTGGCTCATGGGCATGCCCTTCATGCAGGCCCTGACCATTTCGACCGCGGTGAAGATTACGATGGTCCTGTTCGAAACGCGTCGGCGGCCCCGCACGGCGAAGAGTTGACGCGCGGCGTTAATCCTTAGGGGAATGCTCCTGGGTTGGGGCACCTCTACCTGGGGAGCCGGGCGGCGCACTTCCGTTGTCCCGCCCGGCCTCAGGCCCCGCGGCCCGCCTTCTCGCCGGCCCCGCTCTCCCCGAGGTCCCGCGGCACAGCGGCCGCAAGGCCGTCGCGTCCCGGATGCGCCCGGCGCTCGCGCAGGTCGGCCAACGCAAGGACCAGGGCGACGAGGATGATCGCCGTGGCGGTGAGCAACCCCAGCTGAAGGGCTGTCGTGGAGCGGCCGTGGTTGGCGACGTGCGCGAAATAGACGGAGCCGACCACGGCGATACCGGCGGCCGATCCGATGCGCTGCCCGGTCTGCAGCACCCCGCCCGCCGCACCGGCACGTCGTACCGGCACGAGAGTGAGTGTGAGGGTGGTGTTGGGCGAGACCGTGAGTCCGGACCCGATTCCCCCGATGAGCAGCGGCAGCGCCATGGCCCAGCCCACGCCGTCCCCGGGCGCCAGCTGAACGGCGACGACGACACCGAGCAATCCGAGAGCCACCGCGCTCAGACCGATGACGACCAGGCTGCGGCCGTAGCGCATCACCAGCCGGCCCCCGATGGCCGCGCCGACCGCCGAAGCGGCCGCGAAGGGCAGGATCGTCACCCCTGCGGCGAGCGCGCTGTATCCCGCGGTGTTCTGCAGGAACAGGGACAGGACGAAGAAGATGGTGGTCAGCCCGGCGAAGAACATGAGGCTGATCAGAGCGCCGAGGGTGAAGGAGCGCAGGGAGAACAGCCCGAGGTCGACCAGCGGTGTCTTCCCCCGGCGGCCCTGCGTCCTCTCCCACGCCCAGAAGGCTCCCAGCAGCAGTGCGGCCACCGGAATCAGCAGCCACTTCGCCCGCCCCTGCCACTGCTGCTCCTGCACCAGGGGCAGCAGCAGCGCGAGTACGCCCGCGCCGAGCAGCAGTACGCCGAACGGGTCGAACTTCTCCCGGCGGACGTCCGGCACCGGGAGACGGGGCAACAGCCGGTTCCCCGCGACCAGGGCCGCCACCCCGATCGGCACGTTGACGAAGAAGATCCAGCGCCATCCGTCGGCCGTGCCGAACGCGTGGATCAGCAGTCCGCCCGCCAGCGGGCCCACCGCGGTGGAGACGGCGACGACGCTGCCGTGGAAGCCGAACGCCCGGGCTCGCTCGGCACCTTGGAACATCTGCTGGATCAGCCCCGAGGTCTGCGGTGCGACCACACCGGCGGCCGCACCCTGGATCAGCCGGCACACCACCAGCCAGGTGGGGCCGGTGGCGAGGCCACACGCCACCGACGCGGCCGTGAACACGGCGAGGCCGAACAACAGCGCCTGGCGGCGGCCCCGTAGGTCACCCAGTCGTCCGGCCGGTGCCAGCGCGAGCCCGAAAGCGAGGGCGTACCCAGACACCACCCAGGACTGGGTGGCTTCGGAGGCACCGAGCCCGCGCTCCATGGAAGGCAGCGCCACGTTCACGATCGAGACGTCGAGCAGCGAGATGAATCCCGCGGTCAGACAGACCCCGAGCGCTTTCCACCGCCGGTCGTCGAGAGCGGGCCGGGCCATTTCTGTGGTCATGTGATCACGCTATGCAGTCGAAGCCGGTCCCACCAGCCGGGAAAGTCACCCGAGCACTTCCTGGCTTCCGCCGGCGTCGCGGCAGCCCTCAACAGCCCTCGCCGCCTGACCCGCTGGGGTGCGAGGTCAGCCGGCTGACGGCGTCAGAGGGTCCGGTCGGGAAAATGTCTCCGACTAGGGGAGCCCGTCCCTTGTGGCGATGATCTGACGCACCCGCAGGCCGATCGTCCCTCGTGGCGCACACACCGAGCTACCGTACCGAGCAGCCCTTCGGGCAGGCAGGGCCTCGCGAGCATGGGGCTCCGCTGGGGGACCTCACGGCACGCGTGAGGCAGACTCCGCCGGGGTGACGTGCGGACTCCGCTCGGCTCGTTTCCCATCGCGCCGGCGGTCCATCTCGCGCCATTCCGGGCGCAGGCCCGTGAGGTTGGTCGTCAGGAAATACACGGCGCCCGTGATCAGGAGCGCGGGCGTGAGACCCGTTCCCGCCACCACGGCGCCCGCCAGGAGCCCGCCCAGGGGAATGCCGGCCCAGGTGATGGCGTCGCCGATGCCCTGCGCCCTGCCCATCAGGTCGGGGGGTATTCGCTCATACGTGACGGCACCGATGATCGGGTTGATGAAGCCACCCCCCAGGCCGCCCATGCCTATCACCGTCGCCACGCACCACAGCGGCGCGTCCGCCGTCAGGATCAGGAACCGCGGCGCCCCGGTGACGAGCCAGCCGAGGAAGAACACCGGCCGGCGCCGCAGCCGATGGGCCACCGCCGCGGCGACGAGGCTGCCGACCGTCGCCGTGACGCTGAACGACGCCAGCACCAGCCCGATCGTGGCAGGACCGTACCCCGACCCCGCGGCCCAGACCGGAACCAGTACGGCCACATACGCGGCGTCCAGCAGATTGGTGACCCCGAGCATGGCGTAGAGCGCCAGCAGTATCGGCTGCCCGCGCAGAAACGCGAAGCCCTGCCGCAGGCTGTGCCAGTAGCCCCCGTGGGCATCGTGCCCGGCCTCTTCCTCCCCCTTCCCGACGGGGTGTTTCTGCGGCCGCCCCATGCCGCCGGGCAACGCTACGGCGATGATCAGCGAACCCAGCGCGAAGCAGGCGGCGTTGACGCCCAGCCCGACCATGGGGCCCACCACCCCCACCAGAGCGCCTCCGGCGGCAGGCCCCACGGTTCCCGCCAGTCGATCGAACACGCCCTGCAGCCCGGTCGCCCGCTCCAGCGGCACCCGGCTGAGTTCGGCCGCCTGCGGAATCATGACGTCCTTCGCCAGGTCCCCGGGGCTGCGGACCGTGCCGATGACCGCGACCAGGGCCAGCAAGCCTCCGAAGGAAAGCAGGCCTTCGGCGTGCAGCAGGACAATCAGCAGGGCGGCAGCCGCACTGACAACATCCGCGATCCAGGAGATCCGGCGGGGCCCGATCCGGTCCACAGGCGGCCCGGCGAAGGCCTTGACCACCACATAGGGGCCCATCTCGCAGAACGCGACCAGACCGGTCTGCGTGGCGCTGCCGGTCGTGACCAGCACGAACCACGGGATGGCGATGGCCGAGATCCTGGTACCGCTGTGTGCGACCAGCAGTGCCGCGAGAACCCCTCCGAGCGGCCGTAACCGCCCCCGGCCGGCGCCTTCGGTCTGTTCGTGGCGCATCAGTCCTCCTCCCGTGGGGGGATGTCGCCTTCCGGCAGCACCTGGAAGTTCACCCAGACCCGCTCGGTTTCCTGGGGGTCCTCCGTACCCGAAGCCCGCGGGTACCGGTCGATCACGGCCCGGATCTCGCTGCGCAACTCCTGGGCCTGCGCGGGGGTGAGCCGTAGCGTGGCGTCACTCATGTCGAATACCTCCCGCCACGGCCGGGGGAGTGTCTGCAGACCGTTGAGCCCTTGCTGGGTGCGCAGGACGTACGCGCTGTGCACCGACCGCAGGTAGGCCAGCGCCGCCTCCGGCTCCCGCTCGGCGAGATCCTCATGGTTGAAGCGCGTCAGCTGGTGGACCGAACGCCACCACCGTTCCCGTGCGTTCCCCCTCCCGGTGTCCTCCGCCACGAAGCCGGCCGCGGCGAGCCGGCGCAGGTGGTAGCTCGCCGTACCGGAATTCACGTCCAGCCGCTCCGCGAGGCGGGTTGCCGTCGACGGGCCGTGCTTCCGCAGCAGCCCGACCAACTGCACGCGCACCGGATGCGCCAGGGCACGCAGCCCCTTGGCATCCAGGACAACCGAGTTCTCTTCGCCGTCCGGGGCATCCGGCCTCTCCGCTGCATCTGCCATGCGACGTACGGTATTCCGCAAAGACTTCTTCGCAAAGAGTTCTTCGCGAAGAAGTCTTTGCGGTTCAGTCGCCGACCTCCCCG
>NZ_MUNH01000214.1:0-1398 GCF_002154615.1 Streptomyces recifensis | reverse complement strand
GGCGCCACCGGCACCGGCAAGACCAAGACGCTCCAGCTCGTCGCCGAGCAACTCTCCGCCCAGGGCGTCCCGGTGTTCCTCGCGGACGTCAAGGGCGACCTCTCCGGCATCGCCCGGCCCGGCCAGGGCGGGGACCGGGTGAGCACACGCGCGGCTCAGACCGGTCAGAGCTGGTCGGCCGAGGGCTTCCCGGTGGAGTTCCTGGCGCTCGGCGGGATCGGTCACGGCATCCCGGTGCGGGCCACCGTCACCAGCTTCGGGCCCGTGCTGCTCTCCAAGGTGCTGGGCCTGAACCGTACTCAGGAGCAGTCCCTCGGCCTGATCTTCCACTACGCCGACACCAAGGGCCTGGAGCTGATCGACCTCAAGGACCTCCGCGCGGTCGTCGCCTTCCTCACCTCCGACGAGGGCAAGCCCGAACTGAAGGACATCGGCGGCCTGTCCACCGCCACGGCCGGGGTGATCCTGCGTTCGCTGACCGCCTTCGAGGCGCAGGGCATGGCGGACTTCTTCGGCGAGCCCGAGTTCGACACCGCCGACCTGCTGCGCCTCGCGCCGGACGGGCGGGGCCTGGTCTCCGTACTGGAGCTGCCCGCGGTGCAGGAAAAGCCGCAGTTGTTCTCCACGTTCCTGATGTGGCTGCTGGCCGACCTCTTCCACGATCTGCCCGAGGTGGGGGACACCGACAAGCCGAAGCTGGTGTTCTTCTTCGACGAGGCGCATCTGCTCTTCCACGGCGCCTCGGCCGCGTTCCTGGACGCCGTCACGCAGACCGTGCGGCTGATCCGGTCCAAGGGCGTCGGCGTCTTCTTCGTGACCCAGACCCCGAAGGACGTCCCCTCCGACGTGCTCGGCCAGCTCGGCAACCGCGTCCAGCACGCCCTGCGCGCCTTCACCCCGGACGACCAGAAGGCGCTGAAGGCGACCGTGAAGACCTTCCCCGACTCCCCGTACGACCTGGAGGAACTGCTCACCGGGCTCGGCACCGGCGAGGCCGTGATCACGGTGCTCAGCGAGAACGGCGCCCCCACCCCGGTCGCCGCCACCCGGCTGCGCGCCCCGGAGTCCCTGATGGGCCCGCTGGACGCGGCCGAGCTGGACCGGGCGGTGCGGGAATCGCCGCTCCACGGACGTTATGCACAGGCTGTGGACCGCGAGTCGGCGTACGAGAAACTGACGGCGGCCCAGGCCCAGGCCCGGCCTCCCGCCGAGCCGCCCGGAACCAAGCGGAAGAAGGCGCCGGCCGAGGAACCCTCGCTGGTGGAACAGGTCGTCGGCAGCGGGATGTTCCGGTCGCTGGCGCGCTCGGTGGGCACGCAGCTCGGCCGGGAGATCACCCGTTCGCTGTTCGGCACGGCCAGGCGGGGGAGGTAGCCCGCCCCCGCCTGGCCGTGCCGA
>NZ_MUNH01000213.1:0-12208 GCF_002154615.1 Streptomyces recifensis | reverse complement strand
CCCCCGTGGTCCGCCGGGAGCTGACGGGCCGTGGAGAATGGCCCCTGCCACGCTTCTTATGGGGGCCGACCGGAGGACGACCTTGGCGCTCAGCAGACGTACTTTCAGTGCCCTGACCGGCTGTGCCGCGCTCGGGTTCGCCATGGGCGGGAGTGGGGGGCCGGGAGCGCCCTCGGCGTTCGCCGCGAGAGGGGTGCCGACCGGGCCGGCGCCCGCCGCGCCGCGAGCGGACGGGCGGCGGCACACCGTCGGGTTCGACCCGTACTCGCTGCTGGTGGACGGGCGCCGGCTGGTGGTGTGGTCGGGCGAGATGCACCCCTTCCGGCTGCCGAGCCCGTCGCTGTGGCGGGACGTGCTGCAGAAGATGCGGGCACACGGCTTCAACACGGTCAGCGTGTACGTCTCCTGGAACTACCACTCCCCCGCGCCCGGCCGCTTCGACTTCACCGGCGTCCGGGACCTGGACCTGTTCCTGCGCACGGCGGCCGAGACCGGGCTGTACGTCATCCTGCGCCCCGGCCCGTACATCAACGCGGAGGTCGACGGCGGGGGGTTCCCCGGCTGGCTGACGGTGACCAAGGGCACCGCGCGCACCGCCGACCCCACCTATCTGCGGCACGTGGACGCGTGGCTGACGCAGGTGAACCGGATCGCCCGCAGGCACCTGTACACCCGGGGCCGGGGCACGGTCCTGCTGTACCAGCTGGAGAACGAGTACGACTCCCACGTCACCGAGCCGACCGGCCGGGCGTACATGTCCCACCTGTACAAGAAGGTCCGGGCGGACGGCATCGACGTACCCCTCTTCCACAACGACAAGGGCCGCAACGGCCACTGGACGCCGGGCTCCTTCGACACCGGTGGTGAGGAGGGCGGTTACCTGTACGGCTTCGACGGCTACCCCTCGCCCTCCCAGAACCCGCCGGACTGGGGGAAGTTCGGCAAGGGCGGGCCGACCGGGGGGTCCACCGCCTCTCCGAACACGCCGGGGTTCGTGCCGGAGTTCGGCGGCGGCTGGTTCGATCCGTGGGGCGGGGCCTGGTTCGACGGCAAGGGGTACCCGGAAGCCCGGCGCACCCGTGACTCCGCCTACGAGCGCCGCTTCTACCTGACCAACCTCGCCAACGGCCTCACCCTGCACAACGTCTACATGACGTTCGGCGGCACCAGCTGGGGCTGGCTGCCCGCGCCGGTGGTCTACACGTCGTACGACTACGGCGCGGCCATCGACGAGGCCCGCAACGTCACCCCGAAGATGGCGCCGATGCACCAGCTCGGCCATCTCTTCCAGCGGGTACCGGACTTCGCACGGCTCGACCGGGCCGCGGACGTGAAGGCGGCGGGGCTGAAGGTCTACCACCTCGCCAACCCGGACACCGGCGCGCACGTCTACGTCACCCGGAACGACGGCACCGAGCCGGTCACCGCCGACCTGCCGACGAACACCGGGAAGCTGCGCATCACCGTCCCCGCCCGCGACGCCCGGATGCTGGCGACCGGACTGCGCCTGGGCAAGCGGAAGATGCGGCACAGCACCGCCCAGCCCGTAATGAGCGTGACGGCCGGCGCACGGGACGTCGCCGTGTTCGCGGGCCGCCGGGGGGACATGGCGGACCTGGTGCTGGACTGCCCGAAGGAGCCGAACGTCACCCGGCTGGACCCGGAGGCCGGCTGGGCGTACGAAGGCGGAGAGCTGCACGTCAGCGCACCCCTCGGGGAGGCCGGCCTGAGCCGGGTGCTGGTGACCGGCGGCGAGACCGAGACCCCGCTGGTGCTGCTCTTCGCGGACGACGACACCTCGATGCGGATCTTCCCGTACGACACCCCCGCCGGGACCCTGGTGGTGTACGGCCCCGCGCTGCTGCGCCACGCCGAGGTGCACGGCTCGGAGGTGCGGCTCACCGGCGACCTGGACGGCGAGTCGGTGATGGAGGTGTGGGGCCCGCGCGGTGTCGACACCCTGGTGTGGAACGGGCGCCGGGTGCCGACCCGGACCACCCTCTCCGGCAGCCTGATGACCACCGCCCCGCTGCCCGGTGTGCCCGAGGTCCGCCTCCCGGAGCTGACCGGCTGGCGCATGCGCACCGAGAACCCGGAGGCGGGCCCGGGCTTCGACGACTCCACGTGGCGGCGGGCGGACCGCACCACCTCGTACAGCACCACCCCCGTCCCCCGGGGCGGCCCGGTGCTGTTCGCGGACGACTACGGGTTCCACTACGGGGATGTCTGGTACCGGGGTACGTTCAGCGGCAGTACCGGGATCGAGTCGGTCTCGCTCGCCTACAGTTCCGGTACCCAGGGGCTGTTGATGGCCTGGCTGGACGGGGAGCCGCTGGGCACCCACCGGCTGCCGGTGCCGGACAAGGCGACCACCATCCGCAAGGGCACCTGGGAGGCGACGGCCACCTTCCCCGTCCGCCCGGAGCTGCGCTCCCCCGGCCGCCATGTGCTGTCGGTGCTGGTACGGCGCATGCAGCACGACCAGGACGGCAAGGGCGACGACACCCACAAGGCGGCACGCGGCCTGACCTCGGTGTCCTTCACGGGGGCGGCGCCGAAGGTGTCCTGGCGGCTCCAGGGCGAGCGGGCCGTGGACCCGGTACGCGGCCCGCTGAACACCGGTGGCCTGTACGGGGAGCGGGAGGGCTGGCACCTGCCCGGCCTCCACGACCGCGACTGGGAACCGGTGACCTTCCCCAGGCAGGAGCGGCGGCAGGGCGTCACCTGGTACCGCACCACCTTCCGGCTGTCGGTGCCGGGCGACGTGGACGCCTCGGTGGGGCTGCGGCTGGAGGACGATCCGTACCGGGCCTACCGGGCGCAGATCTTCCTCAACGGCTGGAACATGGGGCAGTACATCAACAACGTGGGTCCGCAGCACACCTTCGTGCTGCCGAACGGGATTCTGCGCACACGTGGCACCAACACACTGGCGCTGGCGGTGCTGTCGGAGTTCACCACCCTGTCCGGGCCCGGAAAGGTGGGCCTGACCCTCCTGGGCGCTGCGGCGGGTGGTCTCCCGGTGACACCGGTGCCCTCCCCCGGCCACTGAACGGCTGTACGCGCACGGGTGGTTCTCGGTTGAACCACACCCGCTGATCCGCATGACGTGGACACACCCGTGCGCGTACGCTCGGACGGTCCGGCCACGGCGCCGGGGCGAAGGAGGAGAGGGCGGCACATGGTCAGCGCGGACGCACGGGCGCGAGCGGCACGACTGACCGCCCGACTGCGCCCCTCCCGTCCGGCCCGTACGATGCGGGCCCTGGCCAGGGACCTCGCGGCGGAAGTGGCCGAGTCGCCCCACCCGCCCACCGACGTCCGCGGCATCTGCCGTGCCCTGTGCGCGGCGATGAGCGCCCGGCGCGGCGGACGGCCGGTGGAGCTGCGGTTCGAGCGCTTCCCGGACGAGATCGAGGTCACCGGGCTGTGGGTGGAGTTCCAGGACTTCGACCTGGTCATCGTGGAGGAGCGGGCCGAGGCCGTGCAGCAACTCGTCATCCTCGGCCATGAGTTGTGGCATCTGCACGCCGGGCACCGGCACCACCCGTCCCTCGGCCCGGCCGCCCTGGCCCTCGCCGACGGGTCCGGCTGGGAGGGGGCCGCGCTGACGGTGGCCGCCCGTGACGGCTCCCGCGAGGCCGACGAGGCCGCCGCCGAGGACTTCGGCCACCGCCTGGCCACCCTGTTCCGCTCCCGCCTGGGACGCTCCGCCGAGCCCCTGGACCTCGTACAGCGTTCCCTCGGCTATCGCGGCCGGGGCGGGGCCGCGCGGTGAACGCAGCGGTCATGGAGCCCGCCGCCACCCTGCGGGACTTCTCCATCTCCTTCTGGATTCCGACGGCGGTGCTGGGCATCGCGCTGGTGATCAAGCTGCCCACGATCATCCGGCTGTGGCGGGACCCGCTGCTGCGCGCGGTCGGCGGTCTGCTGCTGCTGGCCTGCGGGGTGTTCGTGTTCTGCTCGCCGTCCACCATCGCGCGGGTGAACCGGCTGACCGGGGTGTCCAACATCTCGGCGCCCTGGTGCTATTCGCTGCTCACGGCGTTCTGCGGCTCCTGTCTGCTGCTGATCATCACCTGGCGCAACGGCCCCGACCGCTCGGCGGTCACCCGGCGGGCCCGGCGCTGGGTGGTGTCGGTCTACAGCGGGGTGATCGCCCTGCTGTGGCTGCTGTTCCTGCTGGCCGACGTGCCGGTGGAGCGGCTGCGGGACCTGGACACCTACTACGCCACCACCCCGTTCATGCGCGAGGAGATCCTGCTCTACCTCGGCGCGCACGCCCTGGCCTGCCTGATCACGGCGCGGCTGCTGTGGAACTGGGTGCGCGCGGAGGGGCTGGACGCCTGGCTGCGCTGGGGGCTGAAGCTGCTCGGCGCGGGCTACGCGCTCAACCTGATCTTCGACGCGGTCAAGCTGGCCGCGGTCGGCGCCCGCTGGGTGGGCGGTGACCTGGACTGGCTGAGCACCGACCTCGCGCCGCCGATCGCCGCGCTGTCCGCCATCCTGATCGCGGTCGGCTTCATCCTGCCGCACGCCGGCCAGTACGCGAGCGACCGCTGGCGGGTCCGCGTCGCCCACCGCCAACTCCGCCCGCTGTACGTGCTGATGCGCACCTCGGCCGGTGAGGGCGTGCCCTTCGTGCTGCGGGCGACCCCGGAGCTGCGGCTGACCCGGCGCGAGACGTTCATCCGGGACGTGCTGCTGCCGCTGGCCCGGTACCTCGACACCGCCCTCGGCGCCCGCGCGTACGAGGCCGCGCTGAGCCTCGGCCACCCACCGGAGCGGGCAAGGGCGCTGGCGTCGGCGGTGACCATCCTGGACGCGGTCGAGGCGAAGGCCCGGATGCCCGAGCCACCCGCGACGGCGGCCGCGCCGGACACCACCGACCTGCTCCAGGAGATCGGGCCCGTCTCCCGTGCCCTCCGCCGTCCCGACGAGATAGCGGCGGTCCGTGCCCGTGCGGCCGCCGACCCAGCAGAGAGCGTTGCCGCACATGAGTGAAGTGAAGCCCACGGCCGTCGTGCTCGGCGGCTCCCTGGCCGGCATGCTCGCGGCCCGCGCCCTGGCCGCGACGGGCGCCCGTGTCACGGTGGTGGAGCGGGACGCGCTGCCCGCCGGGCCCGAGCCGCGCAAGGGGCTGCCGCAGGCACGGCACGTCCACCAGCTGTGGTCGGGCGGCGCCCGCGCGCTGGAGGAACTGCTGCCGGGCGCCCGGGCGGCGTTGAGCGCGGCCGGGGTGCGCCGGGTGCCGATGACCACGGACATGGTGGCGCTGTCGGCGCACGGCTGGTACCGGCGCTGGCCGGAATCGGCGTTCATGCTGCCGGCCGGGCGGGACCTGCTGGACTGGGTGGTCCGGGACCTGGTGCGGGCGGACGGCGCGATCGAGCTGCTGGACCGCACCGAGGCCCTCGCCCTCACCGGCACCGGCCGTGCGGTGACCGGGGTGCGGGTGCGGGCCGACGGCACCGAACGCACCCTGGACGCCGATCTCGTGGTGGACGCCACCGGGCGCGGCTCCCGTGCCGCGCACTGGCTGGCGGATCTGGGCCTGCCCGAACCGGAGCGCCGGGAGGTCGACTCGGGGCTGACCTACGCCAGCCGGCTGTTCCGGGCGCCGGAGGGGGCGCGGGGGGGCTTCCCGGTGGTCAACATCGAGCCGGATCAACGGGGTTCGCGCATCGGGCGCGGTGGGGTGCTGCTGCCGGTGGAGGACGGCGGGTGGCTCGTCACCCTGATCGGCGCCCGCACCGACCGACCGCCGTCCACCGGAGCCGAGTTCCTGCGGTACGCGCGCGAGGAGCTGCGGCACCCGCTGATCGGTGAGCTGCTCACCCACGCCGAACCGCTGACGGGCGTCACGGTCACCCGTACGACCGCCAACCGGCGGCTGTTCTATGAGCGGTTGTCCGAGTGGCCCGAGGGGCTCGTCGTCCTCGGTGACGCCCTGTGCGCGCTCAACCCGGTGTACGGGCACGGCATGTCGGTGGCGGCCCGGTCGGCGCTCGTCCTGCGGGACACGGTGCTCCGGCGAGGCGGCCTCGGCGCGCCCGGCCTGGCCCGGCGGGCGCAGCGGGCGGTGGGCCGTACGGTGCGCACCGCGTGGGACCTGGCGATCGGCTCCGACGTGTTCTACCCCGGCGCCACCCCGACCGGCCCCACGGTCCGGGACCGGCTGGTCGCCGCGTACGTCGGCCGGCTGCTGCTCACCGCCACGGGCAACGGCCGGGTCGCGCGCCGGGTGACCGACGTGACCTCGCTGGAGACGGGTGCGGAGGCGCTGCTCGCGCCCCGCATGCTGCTGGCGGCCGCCGTGGGCCCGCTGCGCCCGCCCCTCCCGGGACCGCCGCTGACGGCGGAGGAACGGAAGGCGGCGGGGCTTCTCCAGCCGGCTTGACGCGGCAGCCACTCCCTGCGGTGGCCGGCTCGCTAGCCGGCGAACGGCGGCTGCGGCAGCCCCTCCCCCGCGTCCGGTACCACCAGCACCGAGCCCGACAGGGCCGTGGGCGCGGTGAGGCCGACGCGGGCGGTGGTGACGTACAGGTCGGTCAGGCCGGGGCCGCCGAAGGCGCAGGCGGTGGTGCGCGGGGCGGGGAGGCGGATCTCGCGGTCCAGGGCGCCGGAGGGGGTGTAGCGGCGCACCACCCCACCGTCCCACAGGGCGACCCAGACGCAGCCGGCCGCGTCGACCGTGAGCCCGTCCGGGAAGCCCGCGCCCTCCTCGACGACAGCCAGGGTGCGCCGGTTCCGGACCCCCGTGCCGTCGTGGTCGAAGACGTCGACGCGCCGGGTGGGGCTGTCGACGTAGTACATCAGCGTGCCGTCCGGGCTCCACCCGATGCCGTTGCTCACGGTGGCGTCGGTGAGGATCGGCTCGGCGGTGCCGTCGCCGGTCAGGCGGGTCAGGGTGCCGCCGCCGGGGGCCTCGTCGTAGCGCATGGTGCCGGCCCAGAGGGAGCCGTCGGGGGCGACCGCCGCGTCGTTGGCGCGGCGGCCGGGGACCGGGTCGCGGTGCAGCCAGCGGAAGGCGCCGTCGGGGTCGAGGAGGGCGACGCCGTCGCGGAGGTTGAGCACCAGGCCGCCGTGGGCGCGGGGCTTGGCGGCGCCGATGTGCTGGCCGGTGGTGCGGACCGTGCGGCGCCCGGTGGCGGGGTCGTAGGTGTGCACGCGGCCGCCCAGGACGTCGATCCAGAGCAGGCGGACGGTGACCGGGTCCCAGGTCGGCCCCTCGCCCAGTTCGGCCTGGGCCGCGACGGCGACCTCGTAGCCGCTCACGCCGCCTCCCGGTGGCCGAGCCGCTCGGAGAGTTCGGCGGCGCCCCGGACGGCGAGCGTCTCCAGCTCGGTACGGCGTTCCTCGCTCCAGCGGACCGTGGGCACCGAGATGGACAGCGCGGCGACGACCCGCCCGGTGCGGTCGCGGACCGGGGCGGCGACGCAGCTCACGTCCGGGTTGGACTCCCGCCGCTCCACCGCGACACCCCGGCGCCGGATCTCCGCGAGCGCCTCGCGGAGCCGGGCGGGATCGGTGAGGCTGTGCGGGGTCATCGCGGCCAGTTCGGCGCCGTCGGGGACGCGTGCGGCCAGCTCCTGCGCGGGCAGCGAGGCCAGCAGCATCTTGCCGACGGCCGTGCAGTGGGCGGGCAGCCGGCGCCCGGCGGCGGAGACCATGCGGACGGCGTGCGTGGAGTCGACCTTGGCGATGTAGATGACGTCGGTGTCCTCCAGTAGCGCCACGTGGACCGTCTCGTCACAGGTCTCGGCGACGGTACGGGCCACCTCCCGGCCCTCGGCGGCGAGGTCGAGCTGCTCCGCGTACCGGCTGCCGAGCTGGTACGGGCGCACGCCGAGCCGGTACCGGCCGGGCTGTCCCGGTACCGGTACCAGGTAGGAGCGGGCGGCGAGGGTGGTGACCAGCTCGTGCACGGTGGTGCGGGGGAGGCCGAGTCTGCGCACGATGTCCGGCGCGGAGAGCGTGCCGTCCCCGTCGAGGAACAGCTCCAGGATGTCGAAAGCCCGCGTCACGGCGGGCACGAGGCGTCCCACGTCCGGCCTCCTTGCCTGCTCGTACGGGCGCGGCGGCCCGTGTTCGATACCCCGACCGGTGACCGGTGGAGCGAACACAGGCTAGCCACAGCGGGTCGGACGGGCAATGGCCACCCGCTCGCCCGGCACCATGGAGGGCATGGCTCACGACTTCTCCCTGGTGCTGCTGCGCCGCATGGCCGATCACAATCCGGAGCTGGCCGCGGACGCCCGCAGACGGCTCGGCGCCTCCGCGACGGAGATGCGGGAGGCCAACAAACACTGGCAGGCGATGGCCCGTTCGCCCAGGTCACGCCCGGCCGTGTCCCGGTACCGCGCGGTGCTGGGCGAGCCGGAGTCGGTCGAGCCGCGCCGGGTCGGCGACCTGGAGTGCGAGGCATGGCGGTGGACGCTGTCCCTCTGGCCGGACCTGCGCTTCGAGCTGTTGGCCGGGCCGGGCGGGTCGGTGCTGACCGAGTGGCTGGTGCGTGCCCCCGACGCCCCGGCGCCCGCACTGAGCACGCTGGAGGACCTCACCCCGTGGTCCTGCACCCTTGAGGAGGTGGCCCGCGCCTTCGCCCCGGCCCGCCCTGTCCAGGGCACCGCCCCGAGCCGCCAGGCACTGGCCTTCACCGCTCCGGACCGGGACGGGGTACGGCACGAGATGGCCGCCGAGTTCACCTGGGGGCTGCTCCAGCGGACGGCTCTGCGGGACTGAGCCTCAACTGCTCTTCGCCGCGCGGATGACGAGTTGGGCCACGCGGGGCATCGACTCGGGGTGCAGGTCGAGGAAGAGGTGGGGCTCGATGAGTTCCAGCTCCAGCACGCAGGGCTGCCCGTCCTCGCCGTCTATGAGGTCGACCCGGCCGTACAGCAGCCGTTCGGCGCCCCCGGGCACCGCGGCCAGCGCCCGCTCGGCCACGTCCAGTTCGGCGCCGGTCGGCTGCCACTTCTCCAGCTTCGGGTGGGCGGTCTTGTCGGCGTCGAAGGGCGTGCCGGAGACGAGGACGGCACCCTTGCGGCTGGCGTGCAGCAGGCGCCCGCCGAAGAAGTGCAGGGCCCGCTCGCCGTGTCGGTCGACGCCCCGCATGTAGGGCTGGACCATCGCGGTGAGGCCCTCGGCGTGCAGGTGCGCCAACTGTCCTACCGCACGCTCGCGTTCCTCCGGCGTGTAGCGGGCCGCGTACCGGGCTCCCGCGCCCGAGGCGGGCTTGATCACGTACTCGTGCCCGGTCGGCAGGTCGGGTTCGGCGCCGGGCGGGAGGTAGCGGGTGGGGACCGTCGGCACACCGGCCGACGCCAGTTCGCCGAGGTAGCGCTTGTCGGCGTTCCAGTGGACCACGTCGGCCGGGTTGAGCAGCCGGGTGAGCGCGTCGACGCGGTCCACCCAGGCCAGGAACTCGGCGGGGCGCCAGGCGTAGTCCCAGGTGGAGCGGACGAGGACGAGGTCGTAGCCGGCCCAGTCGGCGTCCGGGTCGTCCCAGAACCGGGCCTCCGCGTCGGCGCCCGCCGCCCTCAACTCCGCTACCAGTCCGGCGAGATCGGGGTCCTTGCTGGGCGCGGTGCCGGGGTCGTAGGTGGCGAGGGCGATACGCGGCACGGCGGGCTCCCTGGTCGTCTGCGTCGGCTCGGTGATCGCGAGGCTAGCAATCGCACCGGAACCGGCACACCCCTGTTGACCTTCCCCTTCGGTGAAGCCCCAGCATCGGTGGGGAAGCGAGGAACCGGCCTTTCGAGGGAGCCTGGACGGACATGGACCTGCTGACCATCGGTGCGTTCGCCAAGGCGTCCGGGCTCTCCCCCAAGGCCCTGCGGCTCTACGACGAGCTGGGCCTGCTGCGCCCCGCCCGCGTCGACCCGTACACCGGCTACCGCTACTACGCCGTCGCCCAGCTGGACCGGGCCCGGCTGGTGGCGTGGCTGCGGCGGCTCGGCATGCCGCTGGCCCGGATCCGCGCGGTGTCCGCCCTGACCGGGGCGGAAGCGGCGCGGGAGGTCCGGGCGTACTGGGCTCGGGTCGAGGCGGAGACGGCCGTGCGGCGGGATCTCGCCGCGTTCCTCGTGACGGAGTTGACCGAGGCACCGAGAGAGGGACCCACCATGCTGGAACTGCGCTGCGCCGCCCACTCCGACCGGGGGCACGTCCGCCCCGCCAACCAGGACGCCGTCCACGCCGGCCGCAGGCTGCTCGCCGTGGCCGACGGCTTCGGCCGGGCGGGAGCGCTCGCCAGCGGGGCCGCCGTCGAGGCGCTGCGATTCCTCGACGGCGAGAACGGGCCGCGACCCGGCAATGTGCTGAACCTGCTGGCCGACGCCGTGCGGGGCGCGGGCGATGCCGTACGGGTCGTCAGGGAGGGGGACGAGGGCGCGGGCACCACGCTGACCGCGCTGCTGTGGACGGGGTCGCGGCTGGCCCTAGCGCACATCGGGGACAGCCGGGCCTATCTGCTGCGCGAGGGCGGCCTGTTCCGCATCACCCACGACCACAGCGTGGTGCAGTCCCTGCTGGACGAGGGGCGCCTGACCCCGGCGGAGGCGGAGAGCCACCCGCAGCGGTCCTTGCTGCTGAAGGCCCTGGGGGCCGACCCCGACCCCGACCTCCGGCTGCACGAGGCCCTCCCCGGCGACCGCTACCTCCTCTGCTCGGACGGCCTGACCGGTGTGGTCCCCGACGACCGGATCAGGGAGCTGCTCGCCGCCGCCCCGGACCCGGAGACGGCCGTACGGACGCTGGTCGACGCGGCCAACGGGGCGGGCGGGCCGGACAACGTGAGCTGTGTGGTCGGGGACGTGGTGCCGCCGGTGGGGTAGGAAGGGGCTGTCGTCCCCGGCAGCGAAGGAGTCCCGCGTGTCCTCCCTGTTCCCCGCCCTGACGGACCCCCGGACGGCCGGAAGGACGGCGCTGCGCTTCGGCGCCCGGTCGTTGTCGTACGCGGAACTCGCCGCCGCCGCCGGGGCGGTGGCCGGGCGGCTGCGGGGCCTCGGCCGGGTCGCGGTGTGGGCGGCGCCGGAGCTGGAGACCGCCGTGGCGGTCACCGGGGCGCTGCTCGCCGGAACGGCCGCCGTGCCGCTGAACCCGAAGTCGGGAGAGGGGGAGCTGGCGCACATCCTCGCCGACAGCGACCCGGCGCTGGTGCTGACCGCGCCCGGTGCCGAACTCCCGCCCGCCCTCGCGGACCTGCCCCGCCTGGAGGTCTCCGGCACCGGGCGGCTCCCCGAGGACACGTACGCGGACGAGGACCCGGCGCTGATCGTCTACACCTCCGGCACCACCGGCCCGCCCAAGGGAGCCGTCGTCCCGCGCCGGGCGCTCGCCGCGACCCTCGACGCGCTGGCCGACGCCTGGCACTGGACCGGGGACGACGTCCTGGTGCACGGGCTGCCCCTCTTCCATGTGCACGGGCTGGTGCTGGGCGTCCTCGGCCCCCTGAGGCGCGGCGGATCGGTGCGCCACCTGGGCCGCTTCTCCCCCGAGGGCGTGACCCGCGAGCTGAACGACGGCGCGACCATGGTGTTCGGCGTGCCCACGATGTACCACCGGCTGGCCGAGGCCCTGCCGGCCGACCCGGAGCTGGCGAAGGCGCTCGGCCGGGCCCGGCTGCTGGTCTCGGGTTCGGCCGCGCTGCCCGTCCACGACCACGAACGGATCGCGGCGGCCACCGGGCGCCGGGTGATCGAGCGGTACGGCATGACGGAGACCCTGATGAACACCTCCGTGCGCGTCGACGGCGAGGCCCGTGCGGGCACCGTCGGCGTGCCGCTGCCCGGTGTGGAGCTGCGGCTGGTGGAGGAGGACGGCACGGAGCTGACCGCACGGGACGGGGAGAGCGTGGGCGAGATCCAGGTGCGCGGTCCGAACCTGTTCACCGGCTATCTGAACCGGCCCGACGCGACCGCCGCCGCCTTCACGGCCGACGGCTGGTTCCGCACCGGGGACGTGGCCGTGCGGGAGGCCGACGGGTACGTACGGATCGTCGGCCGGAAGACCACCGACCTGATCAAGAGCGGGGGCTACAAGATCGGGGCGGGCCCCCTGAGGCGCGGCGGATCGGTGCGCCACCTGGGCCGCTTCTCCCCCGAGGGCGTGACCCGCGAGCTGAACGACGGCGCGACCATGGTGTTCGGCGTGCCCACGATGTACCACCGGCTGGCCGAGGCCCTGCCGGCCGACCCGGAGCTGG
>NZ_MUNH01000212.1:0-7972 GCF_002154615.1 Streptomyces recifensis | reverse complement strand
CGTCGACCTGCTGGACGACGGACGCGGGCACCGGCTGGACGGTCGGGTCGCTGTGACCCTTGCTGAAGGGGCGGGTCATGCTCGGCTCCGGAGGATGGTGACGGTCACGTCGTCGAAGGGGACGGTGATCGGGGCGTCCGGCTTGTGGACGCAGACCTCGACCTCCTGGACCCCGTCGTGCTTCAGACAGGTCTGCGCGATCCGCTCGGCGAGGGTCTCGATCAGGTTGACCGGCTCGCCCTCGACCACGGCGACGGCCTCCTCGGCCACGATGCCGTAGTGCACGGTCCTGGTGAGGTCGTCGTCGGCCGCGGCCGGGCGGGTGTCCAGACCCAGGACGAGGTCCACGATGAAGGTCTGGCCCTCCTCGCGTTCCTTGGGAAACACCCCGTGGTGCCCACGGGCCTTCAGGCCCCGCAGCGCGACACGATCCACGCGAATCACTCCTGCAATCGTCGGGAACGGCCGGTCGCTGCCGCGCTCGGGCGGCATACCGGCCCTGAACGAATCTACCTGCGCGCACGGACAGCACCGGGCCACGGGGGCGCGGCCCGGTGCCGGTACCGGAAGGGTTCACCGGGCGTTCGCCCAGGTGTCCACCTGGAAGGGACCGGCCGGGCCGGCGGTGGTAGCCGCATTCACCCCGGCGAACGTGATTCCGACCACGGCTCAGGCCAGCGTGCCGTCGTCCGGCCCGACGCCCTCGTCGCCGCCTTCCTCGTCCTCCTCGTCGTCCTCGGACGTGGCGAGGACCGGGGAGGCGTGGTGGGACCACAGCTTCCAGCCCTCGGGGGTGCGCCGGAACACATTGGTGGCGACGACGAGCTGTCCGACCAGCGGCCCCAGCTCCTCGCCCTCCTCCGGCGCCGGCCCGCCGCTGAGGATGTTCTCGGTGCAGCTCACGATCGCGGTGTTCCCGGTGACGGAGACGTGCACGTCGGTGAGGAAGAACTGGATGTAGTCGGTGTTCGCCATGATCAGCGCGTACGACCTGAGCACCTCGCCGCGCCCGGTGAGCACCGGCCAGCCGGGGTGGACGCAGGAGACGACCCCGGTGTCGGCGGGGTCGTGGTACTCCTCGTCGACGCCCAGGTCGGCGGGGGCGAGCCAGAGCCCGGCCACCTCCTCGAAGTCGCCGCGCTCCATCGCCTCGTAGAAGGAGGTGTTGGCGGCGGACACCTCTTCGACGTCCACGTCCGCGGCGCTCACCGGGCGCCCTCCACCGCGCGGGCCACGCGGACCGCGTCGGCCGTGGCGCGCACCTCGTGGACGCGGACGGCCCAGGCGCCGGCGTGGGCGGCGAGGGCGGAGACGGCGGCGGTGGCGGCGTCGCGTTCGCGGGCCGGCGGGGTGGGGCCCTCGGGTCCCGCCAGGACGTGGCCGAGGAAGCGTTTGCGGGAGGCGGCGACCAGGAGGGGGTGGCCCAGCGCGCGGAGCCGGTCGAGGTGGGCGAGGAGGGCGAGGTCGTGCTCGGCCTCCTTGGAGAAGCCGAGGCCGGGGTCGACGACGACGCGCTCCGGGGCGACGCCCGCCGCGAGGACGGCCTCCACGCGGGCGTGCAGCTCGTCGCAGACCTCGGTGACGACGTCCTGGTAGACGCCCCGGACGTTGCCGCCCTCCAGGAGGCCGCGCCAGTGCATGACCACGAAGGGGGCGCCGGTCCGTGCGACCACGGGCAGCATCGCGGGGTCGGCGAGGCCGCCGCTGACGTCGTTGACGAGGACGGCGCCCGCCGCGAGCGCCTGCTCGGCGACGGCCGCGCGCATGGTGTCCACGGAGACCGTCACGCCCTCGGCGGCCAGCCCGCGCACGACGGGGACCACGCGGCGAAGTTCCTCGGCCTCGTCGACGCGGGTCGCGCCGGGCCGGGTGGACTCCCCGCCGACGTCGACCAGATCGGCGCCCTCGGCAGCGAGGTCGAGCCCGTGCTTGACGGCGGCCGTGGTGTCGAACCAGCGGCCGCCGTCGGAGAAGGAGTCGGGGGTGACGTTGACGACGCCCATGACCGCGCAGCGGTCCCACGTCGGAAGACCCGCCACTTCGCCGCGCCCGCTGAGGTTCTTCATACGTTCAGCGTAGGCCCCGAGGTGCACGGCGAAGGTGCGCGGGTCGGTACGGAACGGCCTCTTCCGGACCGCCTCGGCAAGGCGGTCCGGGGCCTGCGCGGCCCTCCGCGCGAGCTGCGCGGGATTGGTCCGGCCGGGTCAGGCGGCCCGCACGCCGTGCTCGTGGGAGCGGTGCGCGCAGGGCCGCGCGGCGGCGTTCCGGCGGCGCCGCAGGAAGCGGGGCAGCGGCAGCGCGAGGTCCACGAACCCCTCGGCCTGCATCGCGGCGAAGCCGATGCGGGGCAGATCGGCGGAGGCACGGTAGACCACGAAGCGGGGCTCCCAGCGGGGCTGGAACTTGGCGTTGAACTTGTACAGCGACTCGATCTGGAACCAGCGGGAGAGGAACACCAGCAGCCCCCGCCAGGCCCGCAGCACCGGCCCGGCGCCGATCTTCTCGCCGCGCGCGAGGGCGGAGCGGAACATGGCGAAGTTGAGCGAGATCCGGGCGATGCCGAGCTTCGGGGCGGCCTGGAGGGCGGCGACGATGAGCAGCTCGTTCATGCCGGGGTCGGCCAGCCGGTCACGGCGCATCAGGTCCAGCGACACGCCGTCCTCGCCCCACGGCACGAAGTGCAGGATCGCCTTCAGATCGCCGTACGGGCCGGGTGTGTCGTCCTGCTTGTGGGCGGTGGCGATCAGGCAGTCGCCGTCGGCGGGGTCGCCGATGCGGCCGAGGGCCATGGAGAAGCCGCGCTCGTTGTCGGTGCCCCGCCAGTCCTCGGCGGCCAGCCGCACGCGCTCCAGCTCGCCGTCGGAGAGGTCACGGACGCGCCGGACGCGGGTCTCGTAGCCGGCCCGCTCGATGCGCTTGACCATCTGGCGCACATTGCGCATCGCGCGTCCGGCGAGGGAGAAATCCGCGACGTCGACCACCGCCTCGTCGCCCAGCTCCAGGGCGTCCAGGCCGGTCTCACGGGTCCACACCTCGCCGCCCGTCTCCGAGCAGCCCATGACGGCGGGGGTCCAGGAGTGGGCCTTGGCCTCGTCCATGAAGCGCTCGATGGCGCCGGGCCACGCCTCCACGTCCCCGATGGGGTCGCCGCTGGCCAGCATCACGCCGGAGACGACCCGGTAGGTGACGGCGGCCTTGCCGCTGGGGGAGAAGACCACGGCCTTGTCCCGGCGCAGCGCGAAGTGGCCGAGGGAGTCGCGGCGGCCGTGCCGGGCCAGCAGGTCCCGGAGGCGTGCCTCGTCCTCCTCGGTCAGGCGGGCGGCGGGGTGTTCGGGCCGGAAGGCGAGGTAGCTGGTGGTGACGGCGGTGAGCCAGCCGAGGGCGCCGAGGGAGAAGGCGACCGTCCAGGAGGTGCTGCCCTGGTAGTCGACGGGGCCCTCGAAGCCGAACAGGCCGTAGACGACGTGGGTCAGCCGATCGGCCAGGCTCGGGTCGCCGAGAGTCCGGTCGGGGTGGACGCTGACGATGACCAGTCCGAGGACGAGGGAACCCGCGCTCATGAGGACGAAGTTGGCCAGGGCCCGCCAGCGGCTGCGCGGGTCGGGCAGTGCGCCGAACTCGGTGCGGTGGCGCAGCAGCGGCACCAGGAGCGCGACCGAGATGAGCACACCGAGCAGCGAGTGCCGGTACACGAACTCGGCGACCGCGCCGGCCGGCAGCAGCACGACGGCGGCCCGCCAGGCGCGCCGCTTGCGGCGTTTGAGCCCGTGCGCGAGCAGGAGCAGCAGCACGCCCGCGCTGAGCGAGAGGGCCGCGGCGAACGGCCCGAAGGAGCCGGGCAGCGCCTCCGCGATCGCGTGCATACGGCTGTGACGGAAGCGCGGGAACACGCCCGCCGCGATGTCGAGCAGGCCGACGAGGGCGCACGCCCGGCCGATCAGGGCGGGGACGGCCTCGGCGCGGGGGCCGCGCAGTATGCGCCGCGCCCGGTTCGAACCCCGCGGAACCCCGCCTGACAATTCCCCATCTATCCTGACAGACATCGCATCCCGTAGCTCTGCGAGAGACCTTGAAACCCGGTGCCGATCGGGCATCCGGTGACATTGCGCCCTCTAGGACGGTGTCTTGGGGAGACAGGTTCCTCCCGCTCCGGAAAGTCGGGTCAAAGGTCAAGGAAAGCCTGGGGCAAGTCCGTGCCACGGCACGGGGTCCGAGGCGGAAAGCGCAGGCAGGAACAGCCATGGGTCTCACGAGCAACTCACTTCTGGTGCTGGCGGTGGCGGTCGCCGTGGTGCTGTTCGGGGCCACGCTGTGGCTGTGGCCGCGTCTGGCCCGGCGGAGCTGGGCGGCCCTCGGTGGCCGGATCGGCCTGCTGCTCGCCACCCAGTTGGCGCTCATCTGCTCCCTCGGGGTGGCCGCCAACCAGAGCTTCGGCTTCTACGCGGGCTGGGACGACCTGCTCGGCCGGGAGACCGCGCAGGGCGTTCTGGTCGACCAGTCGGCGACGGCCACCGGCGCGGGTGGCCCGCTCCGGGTGGTGAGCATCAAGGCCCCGCCGGGTGACGCCGGTTCGCGGGCCTCGGCGGTGGGCGAGGTCCAGAAGGTCGACATCGTCGGCCGGGTCTCCCGCATCGCCACCCCGGCCTACGTCTATCTGCCCCCGGAGTACTTCCAGGCCCGGTTCCGTACCCGTACGTTCCCGGTCTCGGTGGTGCTGACCGGCTACCCCGGCACCGCGCAGGCGCTCGTCACCAAGCTCAAGTACCCGGCGGTCGCGCGGGGGCTGGCCAAGGACGGGCGGGCGCAGCCGATGATCCTGGTGATGATGCGGCCCACCGTGGCGCCCCCGCGCGACACCGAGTGCGTGGACATCCCGCAGGGCCCGCAGACCGAGACCTTCTTCGCCAAGGACCTTCCCGAGGCCGTCCTCGCGCACTACCGGGCCGGGGCCCGCCCCGGCAGCTGGGGCATCATCGGCGACTCCACCGGCGGCTACTGCTCCCTCAAGCTCGCCATGCGCCACCCGGACGTCTACGCGGCCGGCGCCGGCCTGTCGGCGTACTACACCGCGCCCGTCGACCCCACCACCGGCGACCTCTTCCACGGCGACCGCAGCCTGCGTGATCACGCCGATCTGCACTGGCTGCTCGCGCACGAACCGGCCCCCGACACCTCCCTGCTCGTCACCAGCAGCAAGATCGGCGAACACAACTACCAGGACACGCTCAGGTTCGTGAACGAGGTACGCGCCACCGGCCGGACCAGGATCTCCTCCATCATCCTGGAGAGCGGCGGACACAACTTCAACACCTGGCGGCGCGAGGTTCCGCCCGCCCTCCAGTGGCTCAGCGGGCAGCTCAGCGACCGTTGAACCGGAGGTGCTGATACCCCGTGAAGCCCTTGCCGTGGCCGGATTTTTGGGCCTCGGGGGCCCATGAGGCGCCTACGCGCGGTAAGTTTCTGGCCATGCCACGTGGACGCCACCGCCATTCACCGCCTCTGCACCGGCTGTTGCCTCCCTCCGCGATCGCCGGTGTCGCCGTCGTCTGCGCGCTGGCGCCCTGGGTGTTCTCCTCCCTCGGGGTGGTGCGCGCCCTGGCCGGCGTCGCCGCGCTCACGGCGGTCGGCGGCGCGGTCGTGATGCGCCAGTGGGACGCACAGGCGGGCAAGCAGGTCGCCGAGCTGACCCGCGCGCGGGTCAGCGACGAATGGCGGTACGACGAACGGGTCGCCGAACTGGAGACCGACCTGGAGGAGTCGCGCGAGCTGCGCGCCAAGCTGGAGCGGCGCCTGCGGGCCAAGCGCGCCGAACTGGCCGGACTGCGCAACGAACACGCCTCCCTGCTGCGCCGGTACGCCACCGCGGAGACCGAGCGGGCCAGCGCGCTGGAGGGGCGGCGGCTGCTGGAGATCGAGGCGGCGCCGGAGTCCGGCGCGCTCGCGCTGCCGGCCGGGCCGAGCGCGGAGGCCGCGGTGGACACCACCGAGACCCCCCGGGCCGCCGAGGCCGTCTCTGCCAAGGAGCTGTACCTGAAGGCCGCGACCGCGCTGGCGCGGCTGGAGCGGTCGGCGGAGGAGCCCGAGACCGAGGCCGAGGCCGGGTCAGAGGCCGAGGCGGGGTCCGAGGTGGAAGCCGTCGCCAAAGGAGATCCGGACAGCGCGGGTACCGGGGCCGACGACACCGCCGCCGAGGGTCTGGGACCCGTGGACGCCGAAGGCGAAGTGACCGAGGCGCACACCACCCCCGGCGAGACGCCGGAGGAGGCCCAGGCGCACACCGCCGAAACGGCCGTGGTCCCCGCCCCGTCCACCGGGCAGCGGCCCGCCGGGCACTTCACCGTGCCGACCGCCGTCGCCGTCGTGCCGGCCGCGCCCTCCCGGCGCCCGCTGGTCGAGGGCGGGTTCGACTTCTTCGGCACGCAGAAGGACACCTCGGCGGCGCTGGACGTGCGCAACGAGGATCTGGCCGACGTGGTCGGGCAGGAGGCCCTCGCCCTGCACAAGGCGGACGCCGGGACGGCCTACAAGCCCGCCGGCACCTACGACGTGGGCCAGGTCATCGATCTGACCGCGCACGACGAGACGGAGCACATCGACGTGGAGGGGCTGCGCAGCGCGGCCTCCTGACCCGCGCCGCCCGTTTCCGTCGCGCACGCGCGCGTAGGGGAGACTGGGACGCATGACTGCCACGGAGACCACGGTAGGGATCGGCGGTGCCGCCGAGAGCACCGACATGGTGCTCAACATCGGCCCCCAGCACCCCTCCACGCACGGCGTCCTCCGGCTGCGGCTGGTGCTGGACGGCGAGCGCATCGAGCGCGCCGAGCCGGTGATCGGCTATATGCACCGGGGCGCGGAGAAGCTGTTCGAGGCCCGTGACTACCGGCAGATCATCATGCTGGCCAACCGTCACGACTGGCTGTCGGCGTTCTCCAACGAGCTGGGCGTGGTCATCGCCGTCGAGCGGATGCTCGGCATGGAGGTGCCCGAGCGCGCGGTGTGGACCCGGACCCTGCTCGCCGAGCTGAACCGGGTGCTCAACCACCTGATGTTCCTCGGCTCCTATCCGCTGGAGCTGGGCGGGATCACGCCGGTCTTCTACGCGTTCCGGGAGCGCGAGGTGCTGCAGAACGTGATGGAGGAGGTCTCCGGCGGGCGCATGCACTACATGTTCAACCGGGTGGGCGGCCTCAAGGAGGACCTCACCGACGGCTGGACCGGCCGCGCGCGGGACGCGGTGGCCGCCGTCCGCTCCCGCATGGACGTCTTCGACGACCTGGTCCTCGGCAACGAGATCTTCCGCGGGCGTACGCGGGGCGTGGGCGCGCTCACCCCTCAGGCCGTGCACGCGTACGGCGTGAGCGGGCCCATCGCGCGCGCCTCGGGCGTCGACTTCGACCTGCGCCGCGACGAGCCGTACCTCGCCTACGGGGACCTCCAGGACACCCTGAAGGTCGTCACCCGGACCGAGGGCGACTGCCTGGCCCGCTTCGAGGTGCTGCTGGAGCAGACCCACAACGCGCTCGACCTCGCGGACGCCTGTCTGGACCGGCTCGCGGAGCTGCCGCCCGGCCCGGTCAACCAGCGGCTGCCCAAGGTGCTGAAGGCGCCCGAGGGGCACACCTACGCCTGGACCGAGAACCCGCTCGGCATCAACGGCTACTACCTGGTCAGCAAGGGCGAGAAGACGCCGTACCGGCTGAAGCTGCGGTCGGCCTCGTACAACAACATCCAGGTGCTGGGCGAGCTGCTGCCGGGGACGCTGGTCTCCGACATGGTGGCGATCCTGGGGTCGCTGTTCTTCGTCGTGGGCGACATCGACAAGTAGGTCACAGGGGCGGTTCGGGCAGCCCGGCCGGCTGGAGGAGCCAGCCGAAGTCGCCGAGGCCGCCCGGCGCGGTGAGTTCCGCGGCGGCCCCCGCGCCCGCGAGGGCGCGTACATAGGCGGCGGGGTCGGTGGTGGCCAGGGTGA
>NZ_MUNH01000211.1:0-18558 GCF_002154615.1 Streptomyces recifensis | reverse complement strand
AGGCCCCGGTCCTCGACCTCGAGGACGTAGCCGTTGCCGACCGGTTCGCCGGACACACGCACGCGCGTGTGGGGCGGCGAGAACTGGGCGGCATTCTCGACCAGTTCCGCGAGCAGATGCGTGAGGTCGGCCACGGCTGCCCCGATGACGGCCGCTTCGGGGAGCTGACGTACCTCGACGCGGGCGTAGTCCTCGATCTCGGAGACGGCCGCGCGGACGACGTTGGTCAGGGACACCGGCATACGCCAGGCCCGGCCGGGTGCGGCTCCGGAGAGGATGATCAGACTTTCGGCATGGCGCCGCATGCGCGTGGTGAGGTGGTCGAGCCGGAACAGGTCGCTCAGCTCGTTCGGATCGTCGGAGCGGCGCTCCATGCTGTCCAGCAGACTGAGCTGGCGATGGACCAGCACCTGGCTGCGGCGGGCGAGGTTGACGAAGACACCGGAGATGCCGCTGGCGAGTTCGGCGCGCTCCACGGCGGCGTGCAGGGCGGCCCGGTGCACCGTCGTCAGGGCCTCCGCCACCTGCCCGGTCTCGTCCTCGGCGGGCGGTCCGGCGGGCGCCTCGGCCCGGATGTCGATCTCCGCACCGGCCCGGAGTTTCCGCATGGCCGCCGGGAGTTTGCGGCGGGCGATCTCCAGAGCGTCGTTGCGCAGGCTCACCAGCTCGACCACCAGCGCGCGTCCGATCCGGACCGAGATCACGAGCGAGGCGACGACCGCGGCCAGACCGAAGAGCACGGCGGCGCCGGCCGGGCTCAGCACGCCGTGCGTGAACGGGTCGGCGCGGCCCGCGACCGTCCTGCTCGTGTCCGCCGCGATGGTGCTCATGTCGGCCTGCACGCGTGCGTGGGCGGTGGCCCAGCCCGAACCGGGCGTCGTGTCGACCGCCCTGGCTCCGGAGCCCGCGGCCAGGAGGCGGTCCTCGGCAGCGGTGAGGGCGAGGTAGGCACGGCCGTGGGCGACGCGGTTCCAGGCGGCGCGCTGGGCGGCGGGCAGGTCGGCGACGGCGACCTGGAGGAGGGCCCGCCGGTTGGCGACGGCACCGTCCAGCAGCAGGGCTCGTCGGCCACGGAGGGTGTCGTCCGGGCGCGTGCTGCCGAGGACGGCGTTCTCCTGGGCCAGCGCTTCGGCGGCACGGGAGAATTCGAGCAGCACGCGGGCGTCGGAGCCGACGTCGGCCCGCTGGATGCCGGAGAGCGCTCCGTCCACGGCGAACGCGGCGCCGATGGTCTTGGAGTACCGGTCGTACGCTGTGGCCCAGTCCGCCTCGCGGCCCAGTACGGCGGTCCGCAGCGAACGGAGCTGCTCGACGCCGCCGACGAAGGTCTGCAGGCGGTCGCCGACTCCTGCGGGGAGCTGCTGCCCGGCGGCGACGGTGCTGTCGTCGCCGAGTCGCAGCTTCGCCACAGCCCGGTCGGTGGCGGCCGCGAGACCGCGCACATCGTTTCGGCGTGCCGCGTTCGGTTCGGCGGCGTACCGCACGGCAGCGGCCCGTTCGGCCTGCAGCGCGGCGACGGCGACCGCGACGGGCGTACGCAGCTCGGCGTCGACCCGCTGGGACTGGCGCAGCTCGGACACGTCCTGAGCGGTGGTCACGGTGGCGTACGCCCACAGCGCCAGGAGCGAGACCACCGGCACCATCAGGAGGCAGACCACCTTGGCGCGCACGGTCCGGGGGCGCATGTGCCAGCGGCCCGCGCGCGGCGGCGCGTAGTCCGGCGCCATGTCGAGGTACGCCTCGGGGCCCTCGTCGGCCGGGGGCCCGGCGTGTGCGCGCCGGCCGCGCAGCGGGGTCGGGGACTGCGCCGGTGGTCCGGCCTTCGGGGTGCTACGGGGTGGGCGCATGGCCTCCTCGCTCGGGCAGTGGGTCGGGGCTCTCGGGCCGGGCTTCCGCTAGTGGGCGGCGCCCTCGACGGGCCGTTGAGCGGTGGCGGACGCCTGGCGCTCGTCCGCCGAGGGCGAGAGGGCGACGAAGGCCGAGGTGATGAAGAGGTAGGAGCCGAGGCCCACGGCGAGCGGGAAGATGAACTGCATGGCCGTGGCGCCGGGCAGGGTCGCGCCGGAGGGGTCGACATGGACGCTCACCGCGAACATGCCGCTGTAATGCATGCTGCTGACGGCCGCCCCCATGACCAGGGAGGCGAGGGTGACCGCGAGCGGGGACTTGATGTTCAGGCCCGCCCAGAGCGCGGCCGTCGCGGCGACCACCGCGATCACGATCGACAGCCCGACGAGCACGGGGTCGTAGGTCACGTCCCCGTGCAGCCGGACGGCGGCCATACCCAGGTAGTGCATGCTGGCGACGCCGAGGCCGGTGGTGAGGCCGCCGAGCAGGAGGGCGCGGTTGCGGTCCTTGCTGTAGCCGACGGCGAAGACGCCCGCGCACACGACGACCATGGCGACGACGAGGCTCAGGATCGTCAGCGGCACGTCGTAGCGGATGTCGGTGCCGCTGACGCGGAAGCCGAGCATCGCCACGAAGTGCATGGTCCAGATGCCGGTCCCGATCGCCGAGGCGGCCGTGATCAGCCAGTTGCGGCGCGCCCGGCCGGTCGTCGCCAGCGCGCGCACGGTACAGCGCAGGCCGAGTGCGGCGCCGATGCAGGCCATCGCATACGAGAGCGCGGGGGTCAGCCAGCCGAAGGCCGCGTGGTCAAGGTGTCCCATGGCCCACGGACGCTAGCCGGGGCAGGGGCGTACGTAGGGGGCGCGTTTCGAAAGCTGCCACAACATGACACAGCGGGTGTCCGAACATGACGTGGAGTTGCGGTGAAAGGACCGCATCGCGGCCTATCCCTGTGCGTGCGGCCTCAAGGGGGACGGTGAGAGATCATCGGAGTATGAGTGACGACCACACGCACGTCCAGGAGTTCTTCACCGCGCGGGCGGTCGGCTGGGACAACAGGTTTCCCGACGACGGGCCCGCCTACGCGGCCGCGGTGTCCGACATGGGGCTGGGCGAGGGTGACCGGGTGCTCGACGCGGGGTGCGGCACGGGCCGCGCGCTCCCGTCGCTGCGCGCCGCCGTGGGGTCGTCCGGGACGGTGATCGGGGCCGATCTCACCTCGGCCATGCTCGAGGCCGCCTCGCAGGCCGGGCGCGGCCGGGAGGGTACCCTGCTGCTCACCGACGTCACCGCCCTTCCCCTACGGACGAAGTCCCTCGACGCCGTCTTCGCGGCGGGTTTGATCGCCCACCTCCCTGAGCCGGGTGAGAACCTGCGCGAACTGGCCCGCGTGGTGCGGCCCGGTGGCACGCTGGCGCTGTTCCACCCCATCGGGCGGGCCGCGTTGGCCGCTCGCCAGGGCAGGCAGCTCGCGCCGGACGACCTGCGGGCCGAGGCCAACCTCGGTCCTCTCCTCGCGCGTTCCGGGTGGTCCATGACGTCCTACGTCGACGAGCCCGGTTACTTCCTCGCGCTGGCAGTGCGCGAGCCCTGAAACCGGCCTGAGCGCGATTGCTCGCCTCAGTCCACCGCGTCGGTCAACTTCACCTGCCTCACCGGGCAGCCACCCGTCCCCGGCACCGGGTGTGTGCCCAGCTCAGCGGTGCGATAGCCGTTCGGGTAGCTCTTGATCTCCCAGTTCTGGCGGGCGAAATGAGGCGCGCGGCGGGGCGGGAGCAGCCTGACCAGCCGTCCACGGATCTTTACGGCACGGCGCACCAGGGAGGTGGCGGTCGCGCTCGGCGCCTCGTAGCGGAAGGCACGCCGCAGAGGCTCGTCGAGGAGGGCGAGCGTCGCCGTCCGCAACAGCGGCGCGAGCGGACGCGGATACCAGGACGTCATGAGGTCGAGCGTCGCGTCGGACACCTGCCGGGACCGCTGGTCCCACGCGAAGTGCTCCCGCTCGTAGGAGTCGAGGAGATCCTCGAACTCCTCAAACGTTTCCGGGATGTCGGGAATGCCCATGTGGCGTCCGAGGGTGCGGTAGTACTCGGTGGTGGCGACGATCTCGTGCCGGGACAACCGCCGCCAGCCGTAGGTGTCGATCCAGCGTCTGGGCATGACGACGAAGGTCGAGAGCACGTAGCGCATGTCGTCGTCGCTGATGTCGTAGCTGCGGTGCATCTGATTGATGCGCCGGATCGCGGTACGGCCCTCCCGGGCGGCGAAGCCGTGCTCCATCACGGCGTCGAGCAGCAGGGCGGTGTCGTCGTACCGCCGCTGGGAGCGCTCGGTCAGCTCCGCCGTGTCGGCGAGCAGCCGGCCGATGGTGGGGACGGCATAGGTGCGGTAGAGGGCCAGTTCCAGCGCTCGTGTGTAGTCCCAGGGGAATTCGAACGCGGCGCTGAGCCGGTAGATCTCCGGGGCGTCGGCGACCGGGTCCATCCGCCGGATCCGGTCGAGTCGCTCGAAGCGTTTCACCGTGAGGTCCCCTTCTGTCGCGGAAGTTCCAACTCTACTTTGAGTAACGAGACATGTGTGATGAGCGAGCCCCGCGCCGGGGAAAGGTGGTTCGCATGTTCGACATGATCCGCAAGTACGTCGCCAGGCTGGGTCTTTCCTCCCACGGGGAGGCACCCACCGAGCCGAAGCCGCGGGGGCACAACCTTTTCGAGGCCGCGGCTGCCTACGTGGCGGCCCGCGCGCGGGACGACCAGGACGGAGTCGATGAGGCGTCGTCGTGGGTGTCGCCGGAGGCACTCTCCTTCGGTGTGGGCGAGTTGGCGAGCCGAGCCGTGGTCGCCCTCGCCCGCGAGCGTTCCACGACCCCGCGGGCGGTGGCCCGGGATCTGCTGGGCCTGCCGGCGGACTGAGGAGACTCTTGACGGCCACGGGGTGTTTCGCCCCCGTCCGGCAGGAAAACCGCAGCTCCGCCCGGTGCGCGGAGTCGTGACAAGCCTCTCCCTCGCGCACTAGGGTGCGCCGACGGACGAACCACTGGGGAGGCTGAGATGGCCGGGTCGGACGATGCACCCGTGGCTGCCGCGGACGAGGCGCTGTACGTGTTGACGGCGGTGCTGCTGACACCGGCGCAGTTCCCGAGCGTGCTCGGTGACGACTATCCCGCGGCCTGCTCGGCGCTCGGTCTCACGCCGCTCGACGAGGGGTACGGCCTGGTTCTCGGGCAGGACGGAGACGGGGCCCGGTGGACGGCCGTCATCGACGACGTGTCCCTGGTGGCGGTGGCGATAGCCTCCTGGGACTGCGGCATGGAGTACGAGCTGTCGCCCGACGAGCGCACCCTCGTGGCGGCCCTGCCCGGCTGGCCCCTGGCGCTTGCCGTCGCGGCACCCGGTGTGCCGGCCCCGCACGACCCGGCCACCGAGGCCACGGACCCCCCTCCTCTCACCCCACCCGACACCAGCACGTGGGGACCGGCCCAGCGACGCCTCGGCGCCGACGAGATAGCACTCCAGTGGGCCGAATGGCGCGGCCGGCTCGACGACGCCGATGTCCTGCCGAACAAGCAGGCTTCCGGCACCGAGGCAACCGCCCCGGAGGCCGAAGCGGCACCGGAGGCCGAGCAGGAAGGCACCGCCAGGCCCGGCCATCCCGGAGTCCGCCAGGTACTCGCGGAGGCACGCGCCTACATCGACGCCCCGCCGCCCCTCGGACGCGTCCGTTCGTCGTTCGCCCCCGGAGACGCGCGCACCCTGCGTGCCGACGGTCCCGGATGGTCGATCGTGGCCCGCACCGACGACATCGCGTTCATCCTGCTCGACACGGAACCGGGCGAGGTCATCCCCGTGGGACGGGGTCCGGAACTCCCCGGCCTGCTGCAAGGGCTGGACAAGATCGCCGTACGCCCTCTGTGACGCCGTGTGAAGCACCGCCAAAGGGCGTCAGCGGCCTATCTCCTTGCGCGCCACCCGGCGCAGCCTGCGGCGCTGCGAGGGGTCCAGCGTCAGGTACGCGGCGGCGGGCACGCCCACGATGATCAGCAGCGCCGCCCACCAGGGCAGCCAGATCAAAAGGATCAGCCCGACCGCCACGCCACCCACGGCGATCTTCGCGTTTCTCGACATGAACTCCGCCTCCTACGTCACGACCCACTGCCGCTCTCTGCATGGGAAACGGTCCCGAGCGCCTCGCGGTTCCGGCCACCGCCCCTGAGACATCCCTGAAGCCGACCCTGAGGAACCCCTGAGACCCAGATCGAAGGCGACCGCAGGACGCGCGTGACCAGCCACGGCGGACTGGCCACGCGCGATGCCGTCAGCCGCGGGCGCCGAGCAGGTGGTCCATCGCCAACTGGTCGAGCCGCTCGAAGGCCATGCCCCGTGCAGCGGCGGAGTCCACGTCGAAGTCCTCGAAGGCCGAACTGTCGGCCAGCAGGGCGTCGAGGCCGTCTGCAGCCGTCGGCTGCGCCAGCTCGTCCAGCCGCGACGCGCGCAGCGCCTCCTGCACCTCCGGATCGGCACGGAAGGAGGCCGCGCGGTCCTTCAGGATGAGGTAGTTCCGCATGCATCCGGCGGCCGAGGCCCAGACGCCGTCGAGGTCCTCGGTGCGCGGCGGCTTGAAGTCGAAGTGCCGGGGGCCCTCGTAGCCGGCGCTCTCCAGGAGGTCGACGAGCCAGAAGGCGGCCCGCAGGTCACCGGCTCCGAAGCGCAGGTCCTGGTCGTACTTGATGCCCGACTGGCCGTTGAGGTCGATGTGGAAGAGCTTGTCCGCCCACAGCGCCTGCGCGATGCCGTGCGGGAAGTTGAGCCCCGCCATCTGCTCGTGCCCGACCTCGGGGTTGACGCCGTACAGCTCCGGGCGCTCCAGGCGCTCGATGAAGGCGAGCGCGTGGCCGACGGTGGGGAGCAGGATGTCGCCGCGCGGCTCGTTGGGCTTGGGCTCGATGGCGAAGCGGATGTCGTAACCCTGCGCGGTGACGTACTCGCCGAGGAGGTCGAACGCCTCCTTCATGCGGTCAAGAGCCGCCCGCACATCCTTGGCGCCACCGGACTCGGCGCCCTCGCGGCCGCCCCAGGCGACATAGGTCTTGGCACCCAGTTCGGCGGCCAGGTCGATGTTCCGGATCGTCTTGCGCAGCGCGTAGCGGCGCACGTCGCGGTCGTTGGCGGTGAACGCGCCGTCCTTGAAGACGGGGTGGGTGAAGAGGTTGGTGGTCGCCATCGGCACGGCCATACCGGTCGCGTCCAGAGCCTGGCGGAAGCGCTTGATGTGCGACTCGCGCTCGGTCTCGGAAGCGCCGAAGGGGATCAGGTCGTCGTCGTGGAAGGTCACGCCGTGGGCGCCCAGCTCGGCCAGGCGCTGCACCGACTCGACGGGGTCGAGGGCGCGGCGGGTGGCGTCGCCGAACGGGTCCCTCCCCTGCCAGCCGACGGTCCACAGACCGAAGGTGAACTTGTCCTCGGGGGTGGGCTGGTAGTTCATGCCGCGGCTCCTTGGTGCGTACGACTATTTCGTCATGGCCGTTTACAAATTAGTATGCGAAGGCGCCTCTGGGAAGAGACCAGATGTCCTCGACGCCGGGGCGCCATCGATGAACGGCGTCGCTGCCGGTCGATGACGCCGCGGAAGAGGGAGAGCCCGATGTCAGCAGCCGAGGGTCCGCTCGTCGTCGGTGTGGACACGTCCACACAGTCCACGAAGGCACTCGTCGTCGACGCGTCCACCGGGCGGGTGGTGGCGAGCGGCCAGGCCGCGCACACGGTGACCTCGGGCGCGGGACGGGAGAGCGATCCGCGTCAGTGGTGGGACGCGCTGTGCGAGGCGCTGCGCCAGTGCGGCGACGCGGCGCACGAGGCGGCGGCGGTGTCGATCGGCGGCCAGCAGCACGGCCTGGTCACGCTCGACGCGCACGGCGAGCCGGTGCGTCCCGCGCTGCTCTGGAACGATGTGCGCTCGGCCCCGCAGGCCCGCCGTCTGGTGGAGGAGTTGGGCGGACCCGACGCGTGGGCGGAGCGCACGGGCAGCGTGCCGGGTGCCTCCTTCACGGTGACCAAGTGGGCGTGGCTGGCGGAGCACGAGCCGGACGCGGTCCGCGCCACCCGGGCGGTACGTCTCCCCCACGACTACCTCACCGAGCGCCTCACCGGCCTCGGCACGACCGATCGCGGCGATGTCTCCGGCACCGGCTGGTGGGCGTCCGCGACGGAGTCGTACGACGAGGAGACCCTGGCGCACGTGGGACTCGACCCGGCCCTACTGCCTCGCGTGGTGCGGCCCGGCGAGGTGGCCGGCACCGTGCGCGACGGCCATGACCTGCCGTTCTCCAAGGGCACACTGGTGGCGCCGGGTACCGGGGACAACGCGGCCGCTGCGCTGGGGCTGGGCCTGCGACCCGGCACTCCGGTGCTCAGCCTGGGCACCTCGGGCACGGTGTACGCGGTCTCCAAGCGCCGCCCAACGGACCCGACCGGCACGGTGGCGGGATTCGCCGACGCCCACGGTGACTGGCTGCCCCTGGCCTGCACCCTGAACTGCACCCTCGCCGTGGACCGGGTCGCGGCCCTGCTGGGGCTGGACCGGGAGGCCGTGGAGCCCGGCACCTCGGTCACCCTGCTGCCGTACCTCGACGGTGAGCGCACTCCCAACCTGCCCCACGCCTCGGGTCTGCTGCACGGTCTCCGCCATGACACGACCGCCGGCCAGGTGCTCCAGGCCGCCTACGACGGCGCGGTGCACTCGCTGCTCGGCGCACTCGACCTGGTTCTGGACGAGGACGCCGACCGCACCACTCCCTTGCTGCTGATCGGCGGTGGCGCCCGCGGCACGGCCTGGCAGGAGACGGTGCGCCGGCTGTCCGGGCGGCCGGTACAGATCCCCGAAGCGAAGGAACTGGTGGCCCTCGGCGCGGCCGCTCAGGCTGCGGGACTGCTGACCGGTGAGGACCCGACGGCCGTTGCCCGCCGCTGGAACACCACGGAGGGACGGGTCCTGGACGCCGTGGAGCGGGACGAGGAAGCCCTGGACCGCATCGCCGGGGTACTCTCCGACGCGTCCCCGCTGCTGGAGCGGGGTGCGGGCTCCCTCTGACGCCGCCCCCGAGTGTCTCGCGCACCAGGTCCGGCAGCGAGCGACTTAACCCACAAGCCGGACAGGACCACGGAAACCGAGGATCGACGGAGGCATGACCGCACCGCCGCACGACAGCCGGCCGACGGGGAGCGGACGCGCCCTGCCGGACACCCAGCAGGGCATGCGTCGCCGCAACCTGGCTCGGGTCATGCACGCCGTCAGCTCGGACGGCCCGCTGTCGCGCGCCACGGTCGCCTCGCGCATAGGTCTCACACGGGCGGCCGTGTCCTCCCTCGTGGACGAGCTGATCCGCTGGGGACTGCTGGAGGAGTTGGGCCCCGAACGACCGAGCCGGGTGGGACGGCCCGGCTCCGCGCTCGCGGTGAGCGGGAGTGGTCCTGCGGGGGTCGGGGCGGAGATCGGGGTGGATCACCTCGCAGTGTGCGCGGTCGATCTGCGGGGCGCGGTTCGTGCGCGGGCCGTGCGGCGCGGCACGAATCGAGGACGCTCCCCGGAATCCGTGGCCGAGGATCTGACCGCGCTTCTGCGGCAGGTCACGGCCGAGGTGGAGAAGGACGGTCTGTGGGTCGCGGGGCTCGCGGTCGCCGTTCCCGGCCTGATCGCCCGCGACGGCCGTGTGGTCGTGCGCGCCCCCAACCTCGGCTGGCATGACACCGACCTCGGGGGCGCCCTGCCGGGCGGGGTGCCCCTGACCATGGACAACGAGGCCAACTTCGGCGCGCTGGCGGAGCTGTGGCTCGGTGCCCGCACACCGGGAGACTTCCTCCATGTGTCTGCGGAGATCGGCATCGGTGCGGCGATCGTCGTGAACGGCCGGCTGCTCCGTGGAACCCGTGGTTTCGCCGGAGAGCTGGGCCATGTTCCGGTCCGGCCGGACGGGCCCCCCTGCCCCTGCGGCGGACGCGGCTGCCTGGAGCAGTACGCCGGCGAGGAGGCCGTGCTGCGGGCGGCCGGAATCGAACCCCGCGGTGACGTCGTGGGGGTGCTCGCGGAGCGGGCGGAAGCGGGCGACGAGGACGTGCGCTCGGCGCTGCGGGAAGCGGGTACGGCGCTCGGTATCGCCCTGACCGGGGCGGTCAATCTCCTGGACCCGGACGTGGTCGTCCTGGGTGGCGCGCTGGCGGCCCTCTCTCCATGGCTTCTCCCCTCTCTGCAACGTGAGCTGCGCAGTCGCACGGCCGGTCCGGCATGTCCGGTGGCGGTGTCCGAGCTGGGGCCGGAGGGTCCGCTGCTCGGTGCCGCCCATTCGGTGGTACGGGCTGTGCTGGATGATCCGGCGATGGTGGCGGAACGGCCCTGACACTTCGGCGGATGCCCCTGGCGGAAGCCCGTCACGCTCACCGAGGTCCGAAGTCCCTCGAACAGGTGGCCGACTTATCCACAATCCGCCCCTTGTCCACGGACTTGGCGCTCACCCTTCTGCCCAACACCCCCGCGCCGTAACGTGATTCACGCGAGCCGCAACCGCCGGATCTCAACGGCCGAAGCCCAGGCCGTACACGTGCTGAGCATCATCTGCCACATGCATCGGGGGATACATGTACGCGAAATCGACCGGCGCACGACGCCACAACCGACACCACGACGACCATTCACGGTTCCCGCCGAGCGGAGCTGACACTGTGTCGTTCATACGTGCCGGGTTCCGCTGAGCCGGACGTGCAACCCCCGCCGTGCGGGCGCATCCGCACACACACGGTCCCGCGTACCTGTCTCCTCAACTGCCGTGTCTCACAGGGCAGCTGAGACTCTCACCGCTGAAGGGCAGCCGACGATGGAGATGAACCAGCCCCGTACCCACCTCACCCGACGCGGCCTCCTCAAGGGCGCGGCCCTCGCCGCCGTCCCCTACGCACTCCTCCCCGGCCCCAAGGCGGCCGCGCAGGCGGCGGTCGACTACCCGCCCGGCGAATGGCAGCCCGCGAGCACTGGCAATTACACGGTGTCCAGCCGGCCGGCGGCCTACGAGATCGACCGGGTGATCATCCACATCACCCAGGAGACCTACACCAATACTCTGGCCATCTTCCGGAACACCGACAAGCAGGTGTCGGCCCACTATCTCGTGCGCTCGGCGGACGGCCATGTCGCCCAGTGCGTCCGGGAGGCGGACGTAGCCTGGCACGCGGGCGACTGGGGGTACAACACCCGGAGCATCGGCATCGAACACGAGGGCTGGGTGGACCAGCCGGCCTACTTCACGAACGCGCTCTACGAGCAGTCCGCGAGACTGACGGCCGCGGTGTGCAACAAGTACGGCATCCCGAAGGACCGGGAGCACATCATCGGCCACTACCAGGTACCCGGCACCGATCACACCGACCCGGGGGTGAACTGGGACTGGGTCCGCTACATCAGACTCGTCAATTTCTCCTGAGCTCCTGTCGGCCCGGTTGTCCGGAGCGGACCCGCGCGTGACGATGGCCCAGTTGGTTCCCTCGCAGGGAGGACGAGTTGACCGAACAGTGGGTGGCTCTGGAGCCGGGAGCCGACCCAGACGAACGAGTCCGGGCGCTACGCCGAGCGCATGAGACCTTCACGACCGCCGGCACGGTCGCGCGTCCGGTCCGGCCGGTGGTGGCCGAGTCCTGGCGGCGCAGCGCACGGGCCGGCGTCGGGCCGGACGGCACCGCGAGCGTGGAACTGACCGACGACGACCTGGGCGCGTACCGCGCCGAACATCCTCTGGCCAAGGTGATGCCGTTGGTCCGGGAGCTGGTGGGCACGTTCGCCGCCGATGGCTCGCATCTGCTAGCGGTGTGCGATGCGCACGGCAGGCTGATGTGGGTCGAGGGGCATCCGACGACGTTGCGGCGGGCGGACCGGATGAACTTCGTTCCCGGGGCGCGCTGGTCGGAAGCGGCTGTCGGCACCAACGCACCGGGTACGGCGGTGGCGGTGGACCGTCCGGTGCAGGTCTTCGCGGCGGAGCACTTCATACGGCGGGTGCAGCCGTGGACCTGTGCGGCCGCGCCGATCCACGATCCGCACACGGGCCGGGTCCTGGGAGCCGTCGACATCACCGGAGGGGACGGTCTGGCACATCCGCACAGCCTGGGCTTCGTGCAGGCGGTGGCACGCGCGGCGGAGTCACAGCTCAGCCTGGTCACCCCGCCGAGGCGGGCGGAGGACACGGTCACGCTGAGCGTGCTGGGCCGGGACGAGGCGGAACTCCGTCCGGGGGGCGGGCGCCGGATCAGGCTGAGCCGTCGGCACAGCGAGGTTCTGGTGCTCCTGGCCCGGCATCCCGAGGGCATGACCGGGGACGAACTGCTGTGCGCGCTGTACGCGGACGAGTCGGTGACACCGGTGACCTTGCGCGCCGAGCTTGCCAGACTGCGACCGCTGCTGCCGCCCGGACTGTTGGCGTCCCGGCCCTACCGGCTCTCCGTGCCGGTCGAGTGCGACGCGGCTCTGGTCGAACGGCAGGTGGAGACGGGCGCGCTCACGGCCGCCCTACGGGCGTATCGCGGCCCGCTGCTGCCGAACTCCCAGGCCCCGGCGGTAGTGGGGTGGCGACGCCGACTCGCCGCGGCGGTGCGAACGGCGCTGATCACCCGGGGCGACCCGGATCTGCTGGCGGACTGGGCTCACGCGCCTTGGGGCGAGCACGACCTGCTGGTCTGGCGGGCCTTGGCCGCCGTGCGGCCGACCGCTCCGGTGCGGGCGCGGATCGCGGCGCTGGAGGCCGAGCTGGCCGTACCGGGAGCACCGGGGGTACCGAGCCGACGCCCTCATGTGCGTCAAACACCCTGGATGACCAGCAGTGCAACCTATTCGCAACGTCCGCCCGTCTAGCCTGCACGACGGGAGCTGCCCAATGGCGGGCAGCGCTGCACCGGGAGGCACACCAGCATGACCCGTTACGCGACGCCCGGCTCCGAGGGCTCGATCGTCTCCTACCAGCCGCGCTACGACCACTTCATCGGCGGGGAGTACGTGCCGCCGGCGCGCGGGCAGTACTTCGACAACCCGTCGCCGGTCAACGGGCAGCCGTTCACCGAGATCGCGCGCGGTACCGCGGAGGACGTCGAGCGGGCACTCGACGCGGCACACGCGGCCGCACCCGGCTGGGGCCGTACGTCGGTGACGGAGCGCTCGGACATCCTGCTGAAGATCGCCGACCGTATGGAAGCGAACCTCGAGTCGCTGGCGGTGGCCGAGACCTGGGAGAACGGCAAGCCCGTCCGCGAGACGCTGGCCGCCGACATCCCGCTGGCCATCGACCACTTCCGCTATTTCGCGGGGGCGATCCGTGCGCAGGAGGGGTCGCTGAGCGAGATCGACGACGACACCGTGGCGTACCACTTCCACGAGCCGCTCGGAGTCGTCGCGCAGATCATCCCGTGGAACTTCCCGATCCTGATGGCGGCCTGGAAGCTGGCGCCGGCGCTCGCGGCAGGCAACGCGGTCATCCTCAAGCCCGCCGAGCAGACCCCGGCGTCCATCCACTACTGGATGAGCCTGGTCGCCGACCTGCTGCCGCCGGGCGTGGTCAACATCGTCAACGGTTTCGGTGCGGAGGCGGGCAAGCCGCTGGCCTCCAGCGCCCGGGTGGCGAAGGTGGCGTTCACCGGGGAGACCACGACGGGGCGGCTGATCATGCAGTACGCCTCGGAGAACATCAAGCCGGTGACGCTGGAGCTGGGTGGCAAGTCGCCCAACATCTTCTTCGACGACGTGTGGGCGCACGACGACGACTTCCGGGACAAGGCGCTCGAGGGCTTCACCATGTTCGCGCTCAACCAGGGCGAGGTGTGCACCTGCCCTTCCCGAGCGCTCGTACAGAGCGGTCACTACACCGACTTCCTGGAGGCGGCCGTGGCCCGCACCCAGCAGATCAAGCCGGGGCACCCGCTCGACACCGACACGATGATCGGCGCCCAGGCGTCCAACGACCAGTTGGAGAAGATCCTGTCCTACCTGGACATCGGCCGTCAGGAGGGCGCCAAGGTGCTCACCGGCGGCGAACGCATCGAGTACGACGGCGAACTGGAGGGCGGCTACTACGTCCAGCCGACCATCTTCGAGGGCGACAACCGCATGCGGATCTTCCAGGAGGAGATCTTCGGCCCGGTCGTCTCGGTGACGTCCTTCGACGACTTCGACGACGCGATGAAGCTGGCCAACGACACGCTGTACGGCCTCGGCGCGGGCGTCTGGACCCGCGACATCAACACCGCGTACCGCGCCGGCCGCACGATCCAGGCCGGCCGCGTCTGGACCAACTGCTACCACGCCTACCCGGCCCACGCCGCGTTCGGCGGCTACAAGCAGTCCGGGATCGGCCGGGAGAACCACAAGATGATGCTGGAGCACTACCAGCAGACGAAGAACATCCTTTGTTCTTACAGCCCTCAGAAGCTTGGCTTCTTCTAGAGCCTGAAGTCGGGTTGCCTGGAGGCATATTTGGGCTCGAGGCAACCCGACACGGCAGGTACCTGCTGTGATCGATTGGATTCTTGACGTTACCGCCTGGCCTGCGAGAGAGATCCCCGCCGGACCAGTCGCGGACCGAGGACATCACAATGCCGAACCTGGCCGCGAGCTGAGCATACGTGTGCCCCACCTGTAGATGGGCGAGGGTGAGCAGGGCTTGGCGGCCGGCGCTCAGGCGCCGCCAACGGGAGCCGATCGCGCGGCGGCGTCGCCGCAACGCCGCGTGAGTAAGCGGAGGTCAGAGCAGGACACGTCGACGCCCGACAGGTAGACAAGCACAGGAAGCCTCTGGTGGAGACGGTTCTCTGGACCGAAAAACCCTTACCAGGGGCTTCACTACGTCACCAGCCCAACCTCCGCACTACCGAGTCAGGCTGGAAAGGGCTCCATGGCTTCCGAGAAGTGGCGGATCGACCGCATGCCAGCCGATCCGAACGCGCCATCGTGCCGCTACCCATCGTTCACGCTTTTTCGGTAAGGCGTTCAACAACGCTTCCGCACTCGTAGGAGCGCTATCACGCCAAGCTGAATGGAGAACTTGACCACTGCACTTGGTCGACCAGGCCAGGCGTGGTGAGGAGTGATTCAATTCTTGCCGTCTTTCGGTCTTGTTTGCCATATCCCATTGATCGCCAGGCCGAACTGATCAAGCATCACCGGGTCCGTCCTCCACTTTGACGCATCAGGTGATTCATCATGCGAGCAAAAGCGCGAAGATCTGTCATAGCCGTCCTCGCCATGGCCTTACTGGCCGTGGCGGGTGTGGTTCCCTCCTGGGCAGCACCCCAGCAACGCCCGCCCTCCATGTCGACCACTGCGGTGGCCCAGTCCAAACCCCGCACCGCCGCAGACCTGCCCAAGCCCCCCAAGGCCATGACGCTGGCCGACCGACGCGAGCAGGTCACCAAGACCCGGCTCGACCGCTCTCCCATCAGTGACTTCATGAAGGCGCCGGGGAGGAAGCCGACCAGCAAGCCAACCCGACCCGACGGCCACGGCGCCGAGCGCGGCCCCGCCGCTCAGTCGCCGAATGGCGTTCGTCCCGGCGTAGCGGCCGCGCCGGAGAACCCGACATGGGTGTCGTCCTGGGCAACGGCCTCTCCGGGGCTGCTGTCCATCGGCGGGCATGTGAAGCTGCCCAAGCGTGGGTCGACCTACAGCGGGATGTGGTTCTACGTCCTGGATGAGGCGGGCAACTTCGTCATCCAGCAGGAGATCAAGAAGTCGACGGACGACCCGAGCGGCGACACACAGCCTACCGGGGTCTGGTGCTACGACTGGTGGGCAAGCAACTCCTACCCAACCGACGAGTGCTTCTGGTGGGCCAACAACGCTCTGGGCGGCCCTCTCCAGGACGGCAAGAAGTACTACGCATGGGTCTTCCTGAACAGCTCTGACGGATCATCCAGCCCGCAGGGAACGACCTCCCCGCTGGTGGAAGCCTTCTACACCCCGGTCATCCCCGGCGCTCAGGCAGGCATCTGCACCTGCTACGCGCAGGCGCACCGCGCCGACCCGGTCAACACGGCGACCGGCATGTTCTACGAACAGCTCACGGACGCCTCCCTGGTGAGCGCGGGTGTTCCCCTCACGTTGGAGCGCACGTACCGCTCGGACTCGACCGTCACGGGCCTCCTCGGGCGGGGCTGGTCGACACCGTTCGACGCGAGTCTGGCGATCGCGACAGGCAAGGTGACGTACCGAGCGGACGACGGGGCGTCGTTCGTCTTCGCGCAAGCCAGTGACGGCACCTACACAGCCCCAGCGGGGTCGGCGGCCAAGCTGGTCAAGGGCACCAGCGCCTACACGATCACCACGCCGGACCACGTCAAGCGGACCTTCGACAGCGGTGGACTGCTCACCGGTGTGGTCGACACCGCCGGCAAGGGTCTGAGCCTGACCTATGCGTCCGGGAAGCTCGCGTCCGTCAAGGATGCCGCCGGCCGCACCACCTCCTTCACGGTGGGCGGCGACGGGCTGCTCTCCAAGGTGGCCCTGCCCGACGGCACTTCCGTGTCCTACACCTACACGGCCGGCCTGCTGACATCGGTGACCGACCCTGCGGGCAGGGCGTCGTCCTATGCGTACGGCACCGACAAGCGGCTGTCCTCCTACACCGACCCGGCCGGCGGCAAGGTCGCCAACTCCTACGACACTTCGGGCCGGATCAAGTCCCAGACCGACCAGAACGGCAAGACGACCGCCTTCACCTGGGACGGCAAGAGCGAGTCGCACACCACAGCGCCCGACGGCGGCGTGTGGACCGACGTCTACGCCGGCAACGTCCTGATGGAGACGATCGACCCGTACGGCAAGAGCGTCAGCTACGACTACGACCGCTATCTGCACCCTGTCGCCATCACCGACCAGCGCGGTAACACCACCTCCATGACCTACGACAGCGCCGGGCGCATGCTCACTCGCAGCGCGCCGTCGGCGCTGGGTTACTCGGAGAGCTGGACCTACGACTCGGCCGGCAACATCACCAGCCACACCGACGGCCGCGGCAACAAGACGACGTACACGTACGACGCCTCTAACCAACTGACGTCCGCCACAGACCCGTTGAACGGCAAGACCGCCTACACCTACACCGGTCTCGGCTCGCTGCAGACCGTGACCACACCGCGCGGCAAGACCACCACCTACGGGTACGACGCGGCGGGCAACCGGACCTCGGTCACCACCCCGCTGAACGAGAAGACGACCTTCACGTACGACAAGGCCGGCCGTGTCCTGACCAAGACGGACCCACGCGGCAACGTCTCAGGGGCCGACCCGGCCGCCTACACCACGACGTACGCCTACGACGGCCGCGGGCTGCTCACTTCGGCCACCGACCCGCTGGGCCACACCACGGCCTACGAGTACAACGGCGCCGAGCAGGTGACGTCCGTGCGGAACCCGGCGGGCGACAGCAGCACGTTCGCCTACGACGACGCCGGGAACCTGACCCGCGCCACCGACCCCTCCACCGCCTTCGTCAGCCGGGTCTATGACGCCAGCGGACGCCTCACCTCCGAGACCAACCAGGCCGGTGGCAAGACCACCTACACCTACGACAAGGTCGGCCGCCTGCTGAGCAGCGTCTCCCCCCGCGGAAACGTCTCCGGCGCCGACCCGGCCGCCTACACCACGAGTTACACCTACGACGCCGTAGGGAACCGCACCGCGGTCACCGGACCCACGGGGGCGTCCACGACGACGACCTACGACGCGATCAACCGGCCGCTCGTGGTCACCGACCCCCGCAAGAGCACCACGACCTACACGTACGACGCGAACGACAACGTCACCAAGGTCACGGACGCCGCGTCCAAGACGGTCACCTCCGTGTACGACAAGAACAACCGGCTCACCAGCAGTACCAACCAGCTGACCAAGACCACCGCGTACGCCTACGACGCCGACGGCAACCTGCTCAGCCGCACCTCCCCGCTGGGCAGCAAGGAAAGCTGGACCTACGACGCGGACGGACGGCAGGCCACCGCGGTCGACCCCCGCGGCAACGTCACCGGCACCGACCCGGCCCAGTACACGACCACCTACGGCTACGACCCGACAGGCAACCCCACCACGGTCACCGACCCGCTGGAGGGCGTGACGATCACCGCCTACGACGCGGTCAACAACGTCGTCAAGCAGACCGACGCCGACAAACGCGCCACCGACTACGCCTACGACAAGCTCGATCACCTCACCGAGGTCACCGCCCCCGGAGGCGCGAAGACCGCCTTCACCCGTGACAGCACCGGCAACGTCACCACCCGCACCGACGCCAACGACCACGTCACCACGTACGGCTACGACACGGCCCACCGCCTCACGTCCGTCAGCGATCCGCTGAAGCGGGAGACGACCTACGAGTACGACGCGGAGAGCAACCTCACCAAGAAGATCACCCCGCGCGGAAACACCGGCTACACCTACGACACTCGCGGCCTGCTCACCAAGGTCGACTACTCCGACTCCACGCCGGACGTGACGTACGGCTACGACGCGGCCGGACAGATGACCGCCCGCGCCAACTCCAAGATGTCCGAGGACTTCGTCTACGACGCCCTCGGCAACCTCACCAAGACCCGCGGCTTCGCCTACACCTACGACGCCGCCGGGCAGATGCTCACCCGCAAGTACTCCGACGGCAACACGATCACCTACACCCACGACAACGACGGCCGC
>NZ_MUNH01000210.1:0-10189 GCF_002154615.1 Streptomyces recifensis | reverse complement strand
GGCGGCGGCGATCTCGTCGGCGAAGCCCTCGTCCGCCAGGAGGCTGGGGAGGTCGGGCCGGCCCTCGTAGGCCTGGGTGATGCGGTCGAGGAAGGCGGCGCGGATGATGCAGCCGCCGCGCCAGATCGCGGCGACCTTGCCGAGGTCGATGTCCCAGTCGTACTCCTCGCTCCCGGCGGCGATCTGGTGGAAGCCCTGGGTGTAGGAGACGATCTTCGAGGCGTAGAGCGCCTGCTCGACCTGGTCGGCGAAGGCCGCCGCCTCCTCCTTGCCGAGGGTGCGGGCGGACGGGCCTGCGAGGTGCCGGGAGGCCTCGCGCAGCTCTGCGTGGCCGGAGACGGAGCGTGCGAAGACCGCCTCGGCGATGGCGGACACCGGCACGCCCAGGTCGAGCGCGATCTGCACCGTCCAGCGCCCGGTGCCCTTCTGCTCGGCCTGGTCGACCACCACGTCCACGAACGGTTCGCCGGTCTCCGCGTCCACGTGGGACAGCACCTCGGCGGTGATCTCGATCAGGTAGGAGTCCAGTCGCCCCCGGTTCCAGGTGCGGAAGATGTCCGCGATCTCGGCGGGCGAGTACCCGCCGACATCGCGCAGCAACTGGTAGGCCTCGCCGATGAGTTGCATGTCGGCGTACTCGATGCCGTTGTGCACCATCTTCACGAAGTGCCCGGCGCCGTCGGGGCCCACGTGCGTCACGCAGGGCGCGCCGTCGTCCGCCTTCGCGGAGATCTTCTCCAGCATCGGCCCCAGCGAGTCGTACGACTCCACCGAGCCGCCCGGCATGATGCTCGGTCCGTGCAGCGCGCCCTCCTCGCCGCCGGAGATGCCGGTGCCGACGAAGTGGATGCCCTGCTCGCGCAGCTCCCGCTCCCGGCGCCGGGTGTCGGCGAAGTGCGCGTTGCCCCCGTCGATGATCATGTCGCCGGGCTCCAGCAGCGGCGCGAACTCCTCGATCACCGCGTCCGTCGGCTCACCGGCCTTCACCATGATCACCAGCCGGCGCGGGCGCTCCAGCGCCGCCACGAACTCCTTGGCGGTCTCGGCCGGGACGAACTCGCCCTCGTCCCCGAACTCCTCCACCAGCTCGCGCGTCTTCGACGCCGTGCGGTTGTGGAGGGCGACCGTATAGCCGTTGCGCGCGAAGTTCCGGGCGAGATTGCGGCCCATGACCGCCAGGCCCGTGACGCCGATCTGCGCGTGTGTGCTCATACCGCCTGCTCCCTAGCTGCGTCGTTGCTGCGGCTCCGTCGGTGGGGGCCCTGCGGCCCATCCTGTCGCGCCGCCCCGGCGAGCGCACTTCCGGCTCGCCAGGCATGGGTACGGACGCAGTACCCCTCTCGGCTCACTTCACCGGGCATCGGAAAGCCGCGACCTCAACCAACGCCCCTCTCCGGCCACTTGAACCCGTGACAGGCCGGATTCCGCTCTTGTCCTGGCCTGTTCCCGGCGCTTACTTTTGCCCCTCCTGACGCATGTCGAGGGGATTTCGGACCATGGCCGTACGCGGCCGGCATCGCCGGTACCAGCCGAGCAGGATCAACCGCGCCTCACTCACCGTCACCGCCGGCGGCGCCGGACTCGCCATTCCGCTGGTCGCGGCGGGCACCGCGGACGCGGCGGACGCCTCCACCTGGAACAAGGTGGCGGCCTGCGAGTCCAGCGGCAACTGGAGCATCAACACCGGCAACGGCTACTTCGGCGGCCTCCAGTTCACCCGCTCCACCTGGGAGGCGTACGGCGGCACCCGGTACGCGCCCCGCGCCGACCAGGCCACGCGGGCGCAGCAGATCGCCGTCGCCGAGAAGGTCCTCGACGGCCAGGGGCCCGGCGCCTGGCCCGCCTGCGGCCCGCGCGCCGGACTCGCCCGCGGGGGGAACGCACCCCACGTCGAGAGCGCTCCGGGCCATCCGGTCAGATCGGTCAAGAGCCAGGCGAGACCCGCCGCCGCCCAGGACGTACGCCCGCAGACCACCCCGCAGTCCCGTGCCGGCCGCGCCGAGATGTACACCGTGGTGCGCGGCGACACGCTGTCCGGCATCGCCGGGGAGCACCGGGTGCGGGAGGGCTGGCGCGGTCTTTACGAGGACAACCGCACGGTCATCGGCGCCGATCCCGACCTGATCGTCCCCGGCCAGCGGCTCAGCCTGCACGGTGCCGCCAAGGCGCCCGTCACGGCCGTGCCGAAGCACCGGACGCAGCCGCGGAAGACCGAGCAGAAGGCCGCGCCCAAGCCGCAGCGCAAGGCCGCCACCGAGCACAAGACGTCTTCGAGCCACTCCGGCCATACCGTCGTCGCCCCCGTGCACGCCTCCATCGGCACCAGCTACCGCACGGCCGGCTCGCACTGGTCGAAGGGGTACCACACCGGCGTCGACTTCCTGGTGCCCACCGGCACCTCCGTCCATGCCATCTCCGACGGCCTGGTGGTCTCGGCCGGCTGGGGCGGTTCGTACGGCTATCAGGTCGTCGTACGGCACAGCGACGGCCGGTACTCCCAGTACGCCCACCTCTCCGCGATCTCCGTGCGGTCCGGGCAGAGCGTCAGCGCCGGCCAGCGCCTCGGCCGGTCCGGCGCGACCGGCAACGTCACCGGTCCCCACCTGCACTTCGAGGTGCGCACCGGGCCCGGCTTCGGCAGCGACGTCGACCCGGTCGCCTACCTCCGGGCGCACGGCGCCCGGCTCTGACGGTCAGGCGCACAGCGGGACATCGGGCAGGGAGCGGGAGTCGGCGGGGGTGTCGCCGCCGTCCCCCTCCCGTACGGGCTCGGCGTCCACGGACGTGAGCACCGGGGCGGCCGGGTCCACCGGCCACCTCGCACCCGGTACGTGTGCGGTGTCCGAACGGGCGGCGGGCGCCTCGGGGGCGGCCGGGCCGCCCAGCCGCTCCGTCGTCAGCAGGATCAGCCCACCGCACGTCACCACCGCGCAGCCCAGTGCCAGCAGAGTGCCCGTGGTGCCGTGGCGGAAGGTCTCGCCGAACAGGACGGTGCCGACGACGGCGGCCAGCACCGGGTTCACCACGGTCAGCGTGGCCAGGGGTGCGGCGAGCCCGCCGTCCCGGTAGGCCGACTGGGAGAGGAACACTCCGGCCGCCGAGAGGACGGCGATCACCGCGAGGGACGGCAGCCCGGCGAGACCGGCGCCCGCGCTCCAGCCGACGGCGACCGTCTTGGTGAACACCGACGACATGCCGAACGCCGCGCCCGCGCCGATCGCCAGCAGCACGCTGCGCACGGCCGGATGCCGGTGCGCGGCCCGTGCCGCCGTCATCAGCGCGACGATCGCACCGCCCGTCACCAGCGCCAGCGCCGTCCGCTGCGCCGGGCCCAGGGAGCCCGCGTCCGAGGCGCCGACCAGCGAGAGCAGGCCCGCGAGACCGGCCGTCGCCATCACCGCGCCCCGCCAGGCCGTCGCCCCTGCCCTCCGGCCGACGAACAGGGCCGCCATGGGCAGCGCGAAGACGATGGTCAGCGCGCCCAGCGGCTGGACCAGGCTCAGCGGGCCGAAGGCCAGGGCCACGACATGCAGCACCCCGCCGAGGCCGTTCAGCCCCAGCGCCGCCCACCACCCCGGCCTGCGCAGCGGCGCGAACCGCTCACCGGAGCAGGAGTCCGCGACGCGCTCCTGCACGACGGCACCGCCCGCGTAGGCGACGGCGGAGACGAAGGACAGCAGCACGGACAACGCGAGGGCGCTCATCTGCGGCTCCCTCGCGGCAGGCGGGCCCGGCTGAGGGCACGGTCGGCTTCCATGCCGGACACTCTGCCCGCTCACGCCCGATTGGTCGTCGTCCCTGAGCACGCGATGCGTCCTACTGCCGATGGAGTACGAATGCGCCCCCCTCATCCCCAGGGCGGGTGCCTGAACGTCCTTCCTCCGGCGACTGGTAGAAGTGCTGACCGTGGAACTGGATTCCGGCCTGACCGCGTTGCGCCCGCTCGGCGGCTTCTTCGTCCTGCGCACCGGCAGCCCCGCAGACCTGAGCGCACCTCCTCTCGACCGGACGTACGCGGGCCGGCCGGCGGCTGTTCAGTCCGACGCCGTCGCGGACCGGGTCGCCGTGATCGCGGACCGGCTCGGCGTCCGTGAGCCCCGCGTCTGCGCCTCCCTGGCCCAGCAGGGGCTCGCCGCCCGGCTCTGGTCGGTCGCGCTCGCCTGCGCCGCGCTGTACGGCCGGGTGCCCGACCTCGACCCGCGCCTGCTGCGCTGGGACGCCGCCGCCACCGCCCCCGACGACCTCTGGCTGACCGAGGTCCGCCCGCTGCCCGGCGACCCCGGCACCCTCGCCGACACCGTGCTCCACGCCCACCTGCGGCCCCTGGGGGAGGCCCTGACCCGCCGGTACGGGGTCGCCCCCGGCCTCCTGTGGGGCAACGCCGCCTCCGCCCTCGCCGGAGCGGCACGGCAGCTGGACCAGTGGGCCCGCCTCAACACCCGTACGGACGTGGCCCACAGGGCGGCCGACCTGACCCGTGCCCTCTTCGCGCAGCCCCTGTTGCGGGACACCGTAGCCCGTTCGGGCAGGGGGTTCCGCCGCCGGAGCTGCTGCCTCTACTACCGGGTCCCCGGCGGAGGCGTCTGCGGGGACTGCTGCTTCAGCCGTCCGCCGGGCTCTTCCCCGCGCGCCGCTTCTGGGTGACCATGAGGGGAACTGCCGCCGAAACCCAGGGAGTCACCGGGTGCGAGTGGGACTGCTGACGCGTGAGTACCCTCCGGACGTGTACGGCGGTGCGGGCGTCCATGTGGAGTTCCTCGCCCGCGAGCTGGCCGAACTCGTGGACCTGGAGGTGCACTGCTGGGGCGAGGGCAGAGGCGTCGGCGTCGTACGGCACCGCCCGTGGCCCGTGCTCGACGGCTCCAACGACGCCCTGCGCACCTTCTCCGTGGACCTCTCCATGGCCGCCACCCTCCAGGGCAGCGACCTCGTCCACTCCCACACCTGGTACGCGGGTCTCGCCGGCCACCTCGCCAAGCTGCTGTACGGCATCCCGCACGTCACCACCGCGCACTCGCTGGAGCCGCTGCGCCCCTGGAAGGCCGAGCAACTGGGCGGCGGCTACGCCCTGTCGAGCTGGGCAGAGCGCACCGCGATCGAGTCGGCGGACGCCGTGATAGCCGTCTCCGGCGCCATGCGGGACGACATCCTCGCCTGCTACCCCGCGCTGGACGCGGACCGGGTGCACGTCGTGCACAACGGCATCGACACCCGCCTGTACCGCCCCGACCCCGGCACCGACGCCCTGCGCAGGCACGGCATCGACCCGGAGCGGCCGTACGTGCTGTTCGTCGGCCGCATCACCCGGCAGAAGGGCGTGCCCCAACTGCTGCGCGCCGTCAGGGAGATCGACCCGGACACCCAGGTCGTGCTCTGCGCCGGCGCCCCCGACACCCCGGAGATCGACCGGGAGTTCCGGGACCGGTTCCAGGAACTCAGCGCCGTCCGGGCCGGGGTGTTCTGGATCCCACAGATGCTGCCACGCGCCGAAGTCGTGCAACTCCTCACCCACGCGGCCGTGTTCGTGTGCCCCTCGGTCTACGAGCCGCTCGGCATCGTCAACCTGGAGGCCATGGCCTGCGGCACCCCGGTCGTCGCCTCCCGCGTGGGCGGCATCCCGGAGGTCGTCGACCACGGCCGCACCGGCCTCCTCGTCGACACCGACGGCGACTTCGAGGGGAACCTGGCCCGCGCCCTCGACGATGTGCTCGCCGACCCGGCGGCCGCGCGGCGGATGGGCGAGGCCGGACGGGCCCGCGCGGTGGGGGAGTTCGGCTGGGACGCGGTGGCCCGGCGCACGGCGGGACTGTACGAGGAGATCCGCAAGCAGGCTTAGCCGCCGCCCACCAGGGCATCAGTGGGATCAACCAAGGGGAGGGGAGGCGCCATGCGCCGAGGAGGTCCTTCGGTTCTCGGGATCGTGCTGGCCGGCGGTGAGGGCAAGCGGCTGATGCCGCTCACCACGGACCGGGCCAAGCCCGCGGTCACCTTCGGCGGCACCTACCGCCTGGTCGACTTCGTGCTGTCGAACCTGGTCAACGCCGACGTGCTGCGCGTCTGCGTGCTCACCCAGTACAAGTCGCACTCGCTGGACCGGCACATCACCACCACCTGGCGGATGTCCAGCCTGCTCGGCAACTACGTCACGCCCGTCCCCGCCCAGCAGCGTCTCGGCCCGCGCTGGTACCTCGGCAGTGCCGACGCCATACTCCAGTCGCTCAACCTGGTCCACGACGAACAGCCCGAGTACGTCGCGGTGTTCGGCGCCGACCACGTCTACCGCATGGACCCCCGGCAGATGCTCCGCCAGCACATCGAGGGCGGCGCGGGCGTCACCGTCGCCGGAATCAGAGTGCCGCGGGCGGAGTCCTCGTCGTTCGGCGTGATCACACCGGGCTCGGACGGCCGCATGGTCCAGCGCTTCCTGGAGAAGCCCGCCGACCCGCCCGGTCTGCCCGACGACCCGAACAGCGTCTTCGCCTCCATGGGCAACTACATCTTCACCACCAAGGTCCTCATCGAGGCCCTCCAGCGGGACGCCGAGGACGAGCAGTCCGCGCACGACATGGGCGGCTCGATCCTCCCCCAGCTCACCGGCCGAGGCGAGGCCCAGCTCTACGACTTCCACGACAACCACGTCCCCGGCGAGACCACCCGCGACCAGGGCTACTGGCGGGACGTCGGCACCCTCGACGCGTACTACGAGTCCCACATGGACCTGATCGCCGAGCGGCCCGCGTTCAACCTGTACAACACCCAGTGGCCCATCTACACCCACGCCAACCAGCTCTCCCCGGCCCGGTTCAGCGCGGGGGGCATCGCCAGCGACTCCATCGTCAGCGCCGGCTGCCTGATCCGCGGCCAGGTCAGCCGCTCGGTGCTCTCGCCCGGCGTACGGGTCGACCCCGGCGCGGTCGTCCAGGGCTCGGTGCTGCACGACAACGTGCGCGTCGGCCGGGGCGCGGTGGTGCGGGGCGCGGTGCTGGACAAGAACGTGGAGGTCCCGCCCGGCGCGACCATCGGGGTCAACCCCGACCGCGACGCCGAGCTGTACACCGTCTCCCGGGGCGGGGTGATCGCCCTGGGCAAGGGCCAGCTCGTCACCTGACCCGCCGCCGGAAACCGGGGGACCCCGCGACGCGCCGCCCTCGAACCGTCCCGGATGCCCGAGTTCACGCCGTTCGCCCCGCACGATGCAGGCAACGACGTCGAACCAGCGGAGGTCATCCGACATGAGAGGGACCCGGCGCACCCGGCTCTGCCTGGCCGGGGTGATGGCAGCGTCCGCGCTGGCCGCCACTCCGGCCCGCGCCGCCGAACCGTACGACGGCCACCTCACCGATCTGGTGAACCCGTTCATCGGGACCCAGAACGAGGGAAACACCTTCCCCGGCGCCGCCGTGCCGTTCGGCATGGTGCAGCTCTCCCCGGACACCGGGCACAGAACGGGCTACGACCACACCCACGACCACATCCGCGGCTTCTCCCTGCTCCATGTCTCCGGCGTCGGCTGCCGCATCGGCGGCGACCTGCCGGTGCTGCCCACCACCGGCGAGGTCACCGCCACCGACAACGCCCGCTACGCCGCCGCCTTCTCCCACGACGACGAGGAGGCGAGCCCCGGCTACTACCGCGTCGGCCTGGGCACCGGCATCCGCGCCGAACTCACCGCCACCGCCCGCACCGGTGTCCAGCGCTACACCTTCCCGGCCACCACGCGGGCCAACGTCCTGCTCAACGCCGCCCAGTCGCTGCACAAGCCGGGCGGCGCCGAGGTGGAGATCCTCGACGACCGCACCGTACGCACGAAGATCTCCGGCCACGGCTTCTGCCGGGACACCGGTCCGTACACCGTGTACACCGTCACCCGGTTCAGCCGTCCCTTCACCGCGTACGGCGCCTGGGACTCCGGCGCGGTCACCGCCGGGGCGCGGACCGGGACGGGCGGGGCGTACGTCCGGTTCGACACCACGAAGGACCGTACGGTCGAGGCGACCACCGCGCTGTCCTACGTCGACGCGCGCGGCGCCGCCGCCAACCTCCGGGCCGAGGGCGGGACTTCCTTCGACAGCGTGCGCAGGCGGGCCCGCCGGGCGTGGGAGGAACGGCTCTCGGCCGTCCGGGCGCGCGGCGGTGACCCGGCGCTGCGCCGCACCTTCTACTCCTCGCTGTACCGCTCGTTCCTCGCGCCCAACATCGGCAGCGACGCCGACGGCCGCTACCTGGGCTGGGACCGGAAGCCGCACCACGCGCGGGGCTTCACCTATTACCAGAACTGGTCCCTGTGGGACACCTACCGCACCCAGGCCCAGCTCCTCGCCCTGCTCGCCCCGCGCGAGGCCCGCGACATGGCCCGCTCGGTGGTACGGATCGACGAGGACGGCGGCTGGCTGCCCAAGTGGGGATACGGTCCCGTCGAGACCAACATCATGACCGGCGACCCGGTCACCCCCTTCCTCACCACCGCCTTCCACCTCGGCCTGCTGAAGGGGTTCGAGGACCGGGCCTACCGTGCCCTGAGGAGGAACGCGGACGGCGTGCCGCCCGCCGCCTATCCGGGCGTCGGCCGGGAGTCCAACGCCGAGTACCTGGCCCAGGGGTTCGCGCCGTACGTCAAGGGCCGCCCGTACGCCAAGGCGGGTGACTCCGACTACCACTTCGGCGCCTCCGTCACCCTGGAGTACGCCCTGTCCGACGCGATGCTCGCCCAGATGGCCCGCGCCCTCGGCCACCCGGACGACGCCGCCCGCTACGCGGCCCGGTCCCGGAACTACCGGAACGTCTTCGACCCCACGACCGGCTTCTTCCGCGCCCGCGACGCCTCCGGCACCTTCACGGGACCGGCCGACCCGGCGCAGAGCGTGGGATTCCACGAGGGCACGTCCTGGCAGTACCAGTGGCTGGTGCCCCAGGACCTCCCCGGCGTGATCGGGCTGATCGGCGGCAAGCAGGCGGCCGAACGGCGCCTGGACTCCTTCTTCGCCTACGACAAGCTCCTCGCCGACCCCGGGACGACCGCCCGCCAGGTGTGGGTGCACGGCGACGCGTACGACTACTACGGCGCCGACAAGTACAACCCGCAGAACGAGCCCGATCTGATCGCGCCCTACACCTACCTCTCCACCGGCCAGCCCTGGAAGACCACCGACGTGGTGCACGCCGCGCTGACCCTGTTCACCGACACCCCGACCGGCATGACCGGCAACGACGACCTCGGCACGATGTCGGCCTGGAACGTGCTGTCGTCCATCGGCGTCTTCCCGGTCCAGCCCGGCTACGACACCTGGGGACTGTCCACCCCCGTCTTCGACCGCGTCGACCTCACCCTCGACCGCCGCTACTGGCCCACCGGCGGCCTCACGGTCACCGCCCCCGGCACCTCGGCGGCCCACCGCTACATCCAGGGCGTCCGCACCGACCGCACGGCGCACGACCGCACCTACCTGACCACCCGCGCCCTGCGCTCCCTGCGGACGCTCGCTTTCACGGTCGGCCCGCGCCCGTCCGAGTGGGGTACGGGACCCGAGGCGGCACCCCCCGCACTCAGGTGACCTGAGGGTCTGCCGAGTCCCGCCCCTCTTCGGGGGCGGGACTTTATCCGTTGTTAACTGTGCGTAACTAGAGAGCACTTGACCGTAATCGGGTTCAGGGATTGACTCGGGTAAAGCCCACCCGTCGACGACGCGAGGCACGCCCTTGACTTCCCATCCGCTCGCCCCGCTCGACCTCGCCTTCTGGAACATGGAGTCCGCCCGGCACCCCATGCACCTCGGCGCGCTCGGCGTCTTCGCCACCCAGTCTCCCGCCGCCGGCGCGCACGCCGCCGACCTGCTCGCCTCCCGCGCCGCCGCCGTTCCCGGCCTGCGCATGCGCATCCGTGACGTCTGGCAGCCCCTCGCCTTCGGCGGCGCCACCCGTGAGCCCGTCCCGGACTTCGACCCCCTGGACCACGTACGGCTGCACGCCCCCACCGACGACTTCCACGGCATGGCGGGACGGCTCATGCAGCGCCCGCTGCGGCGCGGACGGGCAGGTCGACGGGGTCGAGCAGGGAGGCGGCCAGCTTCAGGGCGCGCAGGCCGTCGGCGAGGGCGTGGTGGAACTTGAACAGCACGGCGAAGGAAACGCCGTCGGCGCCGGGCAGCACATGCGCCTCCCACGGTGGCCGTCCGCGCCGCAGCGGGCGCTG
>NZ_MUNH01000209.1:0-8875 GCF_002154615.1 Streptomyces recifensis | reverse complement strand
CGCGGGCGGCCGGGTCGGCGTACAGGTCGATCGCCAGCTTGGCCTGCCGGTGCAGGGACTGCACGACACCGATGTCGGACTCCTTGCCGATGCCGGACAGCACCAGCGAGAGGTAGTCACGGGTGGCCAGCTCGCCGTCCCGCGTCATGTCCCAGGCGGAGGCCCAGCTCAGCGCGCGCGGCAGCGACTCCGTGAAGTCACCGAGGTGCTCGGTGACGACCGCGAGGGACTCCTCGTCCAGGCGGACCTTCGCGTACGACAGGTCGTCGTCGTTGAGCAGGACCACGGCCGGACGGCGCACGCCGGTCAGCTCGGGCACGGCCGTCAGCTCGCCGTCCACGTCCAGCTCGACCCGCTTCACCCGGACCAGCTTGCCCGCGTCGTCCAGGTCGTACAGGCCGATCGCGATGCGGTGCGGACGCAGCGTCGGCTCGCCCTTGGCGCCGGCCGGGAGCGGCGGGGCCTCCTGGCGGACCGAGAAGGACGTGATCACACCGTCCGCGTCGGTCTGAAGCTCGGGACGCAGGATGTTGATCCCGGCCGTCTCCAGCCACGCCTTCGACCAGGTCTTCAGATCGCGCCCGGAGGTCTCCTCCAGGGCGCCCAGCAGGTCGGACAGGCGCGTGTTGCCGAACGCGTGCCGCTTGAAGTACGCCTGCACGCCCCGGAAGAACTCGTCCTCACCGACGTACGCCACGAGCTGCTTCAGCACCGAGGCGCCCTTGGCGTACGTGATGCCGTCGAAGTTGACCAGGACGTCGTCCAGGTCCCGGATCTCGGCCATGATCGGGTGCGTGGAGGGGAGCTGGTCCTGGCGGTACGCCCACGTCTTCATCGAGTTGGCGAACGTCGTCCACGCGTGCGGCCAGCGGGAGCCGGGCGCCGACGCCTGGCAGGCGATGGAGGTGAAGGTGGCGAACGACTCGTTCAGCCACAGGTCGTTCCACCACTCCATGGTGACCAGGTCACCGAACCACATGTGCGCCAGCTCGTGCAGGATCGTCTCCGCCCGCACCTCGTACGCCGCGTCGGTCACCTTGGACCGGAAGACGTACTGGTCGCGGATGGTCACCGCGCCCGCGTTCTCCATCGCGCCCGCGTTGAACTCCGGCACGAAGAGCTGGTCGTACTTCTCGAAGGGGTACGCGTAGTCGAACTTCTCCTGGAACCAGTCGAAGCCCTGCCGGGTGACCTCGAAGATCGCGTCGGAGTCGAGGTGTTCGGCGAGCGAGGGCCGGCAGTAGATGCCGAGCGGCACGGACTGCCCGTCCTTCTCGTACACGCTGTGCACCGAGTGGTACGGGCCCACGATCAGCGCGGTGATGTACGTCGAGATGCGCGGGGTCGGCGCGAACGCCCAGACGTTGTCCTTGGGCTCCGGCGTCGGGGAGTTGGAGATCACCGTCCAGCCCTCGGGCGCGGTCACCGTGAAGCGGAACGTCGCCTTGAGGTCCGGCTGCTCGAAGCTGGCGAACACGCGCCGCGCGTCCGGCACCTCGAACTGCGTGTACAGATAAGCCTGTTCGTCGACCGGGTCCACGAACCGGTGCAGACCCTCACCGGTGTTGGTGTACGCGCAGTCGGCCACCACCCGCAGGATGTTGCGGCCCTCGAGCAGACCGGGCAGCGCGATCCGGGACTCCTTGAAGACCTCCGCCGGGTCCAGCGCGTCCCCGTTCAGCGTCACCTCGCGCACGGCCGGTGCCACCAGGTCGATGAAGGACTCGGCGCCGGGCTCGGCCACGTCGAAGCGCACGGTGGTGACGGACCGGAAGGTGCCGCCCTCCTGCGCGCCGGTGAGGTCGAGATCGATCTCGTACGAGTCGACGCTGAGCAGGTCGGCCCGCTGCTGCGCCTCTTCCCGAGTCAGGTTTGTGCCAGGCACGCGGTCATCTCCTCGTTATGTGTGGGTTGCGCCATCCTTCCACGGGAGATCCGCGAACGCGATGTCCTTGTCCCGCCGGTCACCGGGCCTTTCCAGGGACCAGCCTGGGACACATGACGACACACACCACGCCCCGGCACGCCGCGCGGGCCATCACGGAACCGGTCCTCGCGGAACTGCGCGCCTCGGACGACGCCGGACGCCCGACGACCGCCGTCACCGACGCGGAGGGCGGCGCCCCGCTGCGCTGCTGTCTGCGCCGGAGCGAGCGGGGGGAGCGCATCGCCCTGGTCTCCTACGCGCCCCTGCGCCGCTGGGCGGCGGACACCGGCGCCGAACCGGGGGCGTACGACGAGCGGGGCCCGGTGTTCATCCACGCCGAGCCCTGCGGCGGACCGGCGCCCCGGGGCGGGCTCGCCTTCACCGACGCCCACCGCGTCCTGCGCCGCTACTCCCGTGCCGGCCACATCCTCGGCGGCCGCCTGGTCACCCCGCCCGGGGACTTCGAGGCGGCCCTGAGCGAGGCGTTCGCCGACCCGGAGGTGGCGCTGGTGCACGTCAGGGCGGTGGAGTACGGGTGCTTCCTGTACGAGGTGCGCAGGGCGTGAAAGAGGGGGCGCGCGCCGAGCCCGGCGCGCGCCCCCCCGGTGGACTCAGCTCTTCAGCTCGGCCGCCACCAGCTCCGCGATCTGCACCGCGTTCAGCGCGGCACCCTTGCGGAGGTTGTCGTTGGAGATGAACAGGGCGAGGCCGTGGTCCACCGTCTCGTCGGCGCGGATGCGGCCCACGTACGACGGGTCCTGGCCGGCCGCCTGGAGCGGGGTCGGGATCTCGGAGAGGGCGACACCCGGCGCCTGCGCCAGCAGCTCGGTCGCGCGCTCGACGGAGATCGGGCGGGCGAAGCGGGCGTTGACCTGGAGGGAGTGGCCGGAGAAGACCGGGACGCGCACACAGGTGCCGGAGACCTTCAGCTCCGGGATCTCCAGGATCTTGCGGGACTCGTTGCGGAGCTTCTGCTCCTCGTCGGTCTCGTGGAGGCCGTCGTCCACGATGGACCCGGCCAGCGGGAGCACGTTGAAGGCGATCGGGCGCTTGTAGACGGCCGGCTCGGGGAAGTCCACCGCGCCGCCGTCGTGCGTCAGCTTGTCGGCGTCGGCGATGACCTTCTGCGCCTGCCCGTGCAGCTCGGCCACGCCCGCGAGACCCGAGCCGGAGACGGCCTGGTAGGTGGCGACGACCAGCGCCTCGAGCCCGGCCTCCTCGTGCAGCGGGCGCAGCACCGGCATCGCGGCCATCGTGGTGCAGTTCGGGTTGGCGATGATGCCCTTGGGGCGGTCCGCGATGGCGTGCGGGTTCACCTCGGAGACCACCAGGGGCACCTCGGGGTCCCGGCGCCAGGCCGAGGAGTTGTCGATCACGACCGGGCCCTGGGCGGCGACCTTCTCCGCGAGCGCCTTGGAGGTGGCACCGCCCGCCGAGAAGAGCACGATGTCCAGGCCGGAGTAGTCGGCGGCCGAGGCGTCCTCCACCGTCACGCCGTCCAGCACCGTCCCGGCCGAGCGGGCGGAGGCGAACAGGCGCAGCTCGGTGACCGGGAAGTCCCGCTCCTTGAGGATCTTGCGCATGACCGTGCCGACCTGACCGGTGGCTCCGACGATTCCGACCCTCACGACGACTCCCTCTGTCTGTCCCAGTACCGGGTCACTTGCTTGACCGGCACTTTTCCATCATGCGGCCGACACAGGGCCGCGTGTCCAATCCTTTGTACGGGTGTGCCCGATGTGAGGGACACCCGTACCGTCCCAGACGGTTGCGGACCTGCGGTCCCGCGCCGGGAGCGGCCGCAGAAGTTCCCTCCCCCGGACCCCTCGGCCGCAAGCCGTGCTGTCCGGTCCCTGCCCGTCCGGCCCACCGCCATACGGAGGTGTGACGTACACCGCACACGCCGAGGGGGCGGGCGCCCACCAGGACACCCGCCCCCTCAGCCAGGGGATCAGCCGGTTACGGCGTGACCTTCCCGATCTGCACACTCGCGGTGCCCGCGACCGTGCCGCGCGCGTTCACGAGCTGGACGCGGCCGAAGAACTCCCGGCCCGCCGGGGCCTCCGCGGCGGCCGTGACCTGGCCGGTCACCGTGGCGGAGGCGCCCGTGGCGAGCTTCACCGGGGCCGAGCCGTCGACCGTGACCGCGCCGAGGGTGTCGGAGAAGAACACGTCCCGGTAGTCGTAGTCGGTGGAGCCGGCCGGGACGGAGTAGCCCACGACCTGGACGGTGTAGGTGCCCGCGGCGGGGGAGGGGACGGAGACCGCCTCCTCCGAGTCGCCGTCGGCGGACGTGCCGACCACCTTGCCGGACGCGTCGTAGACCGTGAGGTCGAGGTCGGCGGCCGGGTCCGAGACCTTGCCGATGGCCACGTCCAGCGACTTGGCGCCGGCCGGGACGTCGACCGTGGTGGTCGCGGTCTCGCCCTCCTTGATCGCCGGGCGGGCGGCCTTCGCGGAGCCGAGCGGGCCGCCGACCAGCTTGCCGTCGAGCGCGGCGTACTTGTTGGTGACCTTCCAGGACGCGGTGGCCGGGACGCCCACCTCGGCCTCGGGCACGGTCACGGTCTCCGGGTCGAAGACCGCGCCGAGCACGGAGACGTCCAGCTTGTAGGGGTTGTCCAGCAGGGGCGAGGTGCGGCGCGCCTCGACCTCGACCTCCCAGACACCGGCCTGCGGGTCGGCGTAGGAGCGGACGTCGGGCTTGCAGCCGTTGCCGTCGAGGTAGTTGTTGTAGCAGTACGGGGTGCTGGTGTTGTCGACCGGCGTCCCGTAGGGGTGGATGGCGATGAACCGCGTCTGGCTGCCGGACTCAAGGCCGCCGATGGCCACCTCCAGCGACTTCGCGCCCTCGGGCACGGTCAGGAAGTACGACGTGGTGCTGTTGCGCTGCACCGAGGCGGAGAAGGAGCGGGTGTAGTCCACCGGGCTCGCCACCACGACCGTGGCGAGGATCTGCTTGTCGACGCCCACGGTCAGCGGGTCGTCCACGCGCAGGATCGCGCTCTTGAGCCCGGCCGACTTCGGCGCGGCCTCCACCTTGACGGTGACCGGCTCGTTCAGCGGCAGCCTCACCAGCGGGCTGCCGACGACGCGGTAGGTGTGCTCCGGGTCGTTGGCGAAGCTCAGCAGGTGCCAGACCGCGCGGTCCGCGCCGGTGGTGCGGGTGACCGTGACGTCGTACGTCTTGCGCTGGCCGGACTTCAGGCCGCCCTCGCGGTCGTAGAGGCCGGTGCCGAAGCCGGGGGTCTTCAGGGCGTAGTCGATCGCGGTGTCGACCGGGGCCTTGACGGTGTACTCGTGCGCCGACGCGCCGAGCCGGATCGCGGTCCAGGCGTCCACCACGTCGATCAGGCCGGAGCCCTCCTCGTACGCCTGCGCGCCCTTGATGTGGTGCGCGGTCGAGGTCAGCGCGGTGCGCAGCACGGCCGGGGTGAGGTCGATGTTCTTCTGCTTGGCGGCGCTGAGCAGCAGCGCGCTCGCGCCGGCCGCCTGCGGGGAGGCCATCGAGGTGCCCTGGAGCATCGAGTAACCGGCGGGCAGGGTGTAGCCCGCCTCGGCCACCGGGGAGCCCGGAAGCCAGGTCTGGGTGGTGTTGATCGCGGCGCCGGGCGCGGTGATGGTCGGCGTGAAGCCGCCGTCCTCACGCGGGCCGCGCGAGGAGAACGGCATCAGCGCGTACGGGGTCCGAACCGCCGAGCCGTAGTTCGACGCCCAGGTCTCCTTGGAGATGGCGGCGCCGACCGAGATCACCTTGTCGGCGAGGCCGGGGTCGCCGATGGTGTTGGCGCCGGGGCCGGAGTTGCCGGCCGAGATGACGAGCTGGACGCCGTAGGTGTCGATGAGCCGGGTGTACAGCTCGGCGCGGGCGTTGTTGCCGTCGTTCAGCGCCGGGAGACCGCCGATGGACATGTTGACGATGTCCACGCCCCGGTTGGTCACCAGGTCGATCATGCCCTCGGTCAGGGCGACGTTGGTGCAGCCCCCGGACCAGGTGCAGGCGCGCGAGGAGACGATCTTGGCGCCCGGAGCGGCACCGTTCATCTTCCCGCCGAACAGCCCGTTGGCCGCGGTGATGCCGGCGACATGGGTGCCGTGCTCGGACTCGATGACGCCGATGTTGACGTAGTCCGCCTTGGCGCCCGAGGAGTTGTAGACGACGTCCTTGCGGATCTCCACCACGAACGGGATGCGCTCGACGACGTCCGTCTTCGGGTCGTCGGTGCCGAAGTAGCCGATCTGGTAGCCGTCCTTGTACGGCTTCATCGGCGGGTTGTTCGTGAAGTCCAGGTCGTCGTCGGTGTCGACGCGGACCGTGCCGGTGGCCGGGTCGTACAGCACGCCCCAGGCGTCGGTGGTGTCACCGTCGCGGTTGAGGTCGCCCTTCATGTCGCCGCCGGTGGTGGCGGACTCGTACAGGTAGTTGAACCTGTACGCGCCGGCCGGGGCCTTGAAGGTCTCCGCGTTCGCACCCGAGCCGACGGAGAAGGACGGGCCGGACACCGCCGCGGTCATCCGGCGCCAGGTGCCGTCGCCGTCGCTCACCGGGTCGGTGGAGGTGACCCAGTCCACGATCTTGCGCTCACCGGTGGTGGTCTTCTGGAGCGCCGGGTGACCGAGGTCCACCCCCGAGTCCAGGATGCCGATGGTGACCCCGCGCCCGTCCGCCTTCGGGTGGTCCTCGACGAAGTCGACGGCACCGGTCTCGAAGGACGGGTTGTACGGGTTCTTCGCCGGGGTCTTGCTGCCGGGCGCCGGGTAGGTCGCCGCCGCACGGGCGTTCTCGGCGTCCTTCGCGGTGTCCGCGCCCGGCGCCGGGTCGTCCAGCGGGATCTCCTGGCGCAGGTCGATCGCGTGCACCGAGGACAGCTTGGCCGCGGCGGCGATGACCGCGTCGGCCTTGGCGGTCGGGACGGTGGCGCGGACGTAGCCGACCTTGTCGAAAGTGCGGCCCACGGTGCCGGCGGCGTCGAGCTGGGAGGTGACCTGCTCGGTGGAGCCCGGCGCGGTGGCGATCATCATCGTGACGCTCTTGGCGCCGTCCGCCTTGGCCTCCGCGAGCCGGTCGGCGTCGTCGGCGCCGAGCTTGCGGGGCGCGGACTTGGCGCCGGGGTCGGCGGCCTGGGCGGGCGGCGCGTCGGCGGCCAGCGCCATGGGCACGGGGCCGGCCGCGCAGAGGGCGGCGACCACACCGGCGGCCAGCGTCAGGCGCGCCAGGCGTCTCGGGCCGGGTATCGGGTCACGGTCGGGGGAGTGGGTCATCGCATCCCTTAGTCGGTGAGGGTTGTCCGCGAGGTCCAGTGCCGGACCAGCGCAGCTTTTCCCAAGCGACTGGTTTTCGGGGTTCGTTGACCGAATCGAGATCCATGTATGGGGAAAACCCGCGATGCGATGTGTGCGGGTGGGGACCGAATAAGCCCGAATTCACTCGGTTCCCGCAGCGGTCGCGCTAACGTCCCGTCATGAGACGCAAGTTGAGGGTGGCGGCCTACGCCGTGTGTGTCCGCGACGGACAGCTCCTGCTCGCCCGCTCGCCCGCGCGGGGCGGCGGCCACGAGTGGGTGCTGCCGGGCGGCGGCGCCGAGTTCGGCGAGGACCCGTACGACACCGTGCGCCGCGAGGTGGCCGAGGAGACCGGCTACCAGGTGGAGGTCACCGACCTGCTCGGCGTGCACACCAACCGGGCGGTGCTCCCCGGCCGCTTCCCCGGCCGCGCCGTCGACCACCACGGCGTCCGGCTGCTGTACGCGGCGCACGTCACCGGAGGCGAACTCCGTTACGAGGTGCGCGGTTCCACCGACCTCGCCGCCTGGCACGACCTCGACGCGGTGCCCGGCCTGACCCGCGTCTCCCTGATCGACACCGCCCTCGGCCTGTGGCGTGACCGCCCGCCCACCGGCCGCCTCGACCCCGGCCCGCCGGTCGGGACCCGCTGAGCGGGACAGGCGGGACTAGCGGGGCAGTACGACCACGTACGCGGCCGGGTCGCGGTCGCCGGCGGCCATGAGGGCCGTACGGACCACCGCGGCCTGCTGCTCCGCCGACTCCCTCAGCTTCTTCGGGGTGATGTGGACGACCGTGATGCCGAGCCGCTCCAGGTGCTCCCGCTTGCGGGCGTACTCGGACCAGGTCGCGTCCTCGTCCTGGCGTGGGGCGCGGGTGTCCAGCTCGACGGCGACCGCCTGCTCGGGCCAGTAGGCGTCCAGGCCGCCCAGGTGGGGGCCGCCGGGCAGGCGCAGGTCAACGTTCCACACCGGGTCGGGCAGCCCGTACCCGGTGACCATCCGGTACAGCCGGTCCTCGGCCACCGCGCGGCCCTCGGCCACCAGCGAGTCCACCGCGTCCACCACATGGGCCCGGCCCATCAGCCTGGCATCGGTCAACTCCCGCACCAGCGCCGCCGGATCGCAGTGGCCGTCGCGCACCGCTTCGGTCAGCAGCCGCCGTACCGTGTCCGCGTCCGTCAGGTGGGCCACCGCGTCCGCCACCGCACGCGCCACCGGCGCCACCGGCAGGCCGGAGACGGGGCGCGCCACCGGGAGGTCGGGGGTGCGCACCACCCGTACGTAACCGGTCGAGCGCAGCCGGCGCAGCCTGGGGACCAGGACGTCGATCCGCTCCAGGCCGAGCAACGGGGGTGCGGACGGCAGGCCGTGCAGGGCGAGGGCGGCCAGGCCGGTGAGCATCGCCTCGGCGTAGGCCCCTCGGTGCGGGTCGCCGGCGCCGGGCTGGGCGGGTACTCCGGGCACGGACTCGCGGGAGGCGTACAGCAGCGCGCCGTGCAGGCGCTCCTCGCTCGTGGGTGACCCGGAGTGCAGCAGGACCACGTTGGGCAGCAGCAGCCGCCAGGGGCCGTCGGCCCGGCACCGCTCGTTCAGCTCGGCCGTCGTCACGCCGTGGGTGCGCAACTGGGCGGCGGTCAGGACCCGGCGGTGGACCTCGGTGAGG
>NZ_MUNH01000208.1:0-3411 GCF_002154615.1 Streptomyces recifensis | reverse complement strand
GGACTTCGGCGGCGGAGGCTTCTGAGAAACCCCGCCCGCACGCGTGAGCGCCCCGTCCCCTCCGGCAGAGGGGGAGCGGGGCGCTCGCGTGTGGTGCGGCCGGACCGCCGTCGGCTCACGCGTTCTTGATGGCCGACACGTCGAAGTTGAGCTTGATCTTGTCGGAGATCAGCACGCCGCCCGTCTCCAGGGCCGCGTTCCAGGTCAGGCCCCACTCCGAGCGCAGCAGCTCGGCCTTGCCCTCGAAGCCGACGCGCTCATTGCCGAACGGGTCGGTCGCTGCGCCGTTGAACTCCAGGTCGATGGTGATCGGCCGGGTCACGCCGAGGATGGAGAGGTCACCGGTGATGCGGTAGTCGTCGCCGCCGAGGGACTCCGCGCCCGTGGAGCGGAAGGTCATCGTCGGGAACTCGTCCGTCTTGAAGAAGTCGGCGGACTTGAGGTGGGTGTCGCGGTCGGTGTTGCCGGTGTCGATGCTGTCCATCACCACGTCCAGCGTCGCGGTGGACTTGGCCGGGTTCTCGCCGTCCAGGTGCAGCGAGCCGGTGAACTCCGTGAAGCCGCCCTTGACGTTGGTGACCATGGCGTGCCGCGCGGTGAAGCCGATCGTGGTGTGCGCGGGGTCGATGGTGTAGTCGCCGGTCAGCGTGGCGAGGCCGGTGCCCGCGGAGGCTGCGGGGGCGGCGGTGGTCTGGGGGGTGCTGTCCTTGCGGCTGAAGATGCCCATGGTGTGCTCCTTGAAAGAGTTCCGGAAGAGTCTGTTTAACGTTCAACGAACCCGACGTCTGCCACCGTAGACCCATTCAGTTCGGTTTTCAACATCATCCGGTACGTGTTTTCACCCTCACCCAGAGTTACCGCTGACGCCCTCTGGCGGACGCGCGTAGAACTCGGGCACCATCTGTCTGCACCACCTGCACAGCCGCCCCACAGCAAGCACGGCCAACCGCAGGAAGGGTCATTCATGAAGGTCCGCTCCGTCCTCACCGCGCTCGCCCTCGTCGTCGCCCCGGGCGTCGCCGTGGTCGGCACCGCGTCCGACGCCTTCGCCGTCACCAAGATCAGCCACGCCACCGCCACCCAGATGTTCCGCGACGTCGGCATCACCTGGTCGTCCTCCGGCGGCTGCTCCGACCGCAACAACTCCACCTGTACGTCGTTCGAACAGCTCAACCTGGCCACCGCCCAGGGTGCGCAGACCCTCAAGCGCGCCACCGGGTGTGCCCTGAACATCACCGGCGGCACCGAGACCGGCCACGCCTCGGGCACGTACTCGCACTGGAACGGCTACAAGCTCGACTACGGCAAGAACACCTGTGTGACCTCGTACATCAAGAACACCTTCAGCTACATCGGGCTGCGCGGGGACGGCGCGCCGCAGTACCAGTCCGGGTCGGGCAACATCTACGCCGACGAGGGCAACCACTGGGACGTCCTGTACTACAACTGCGGCGGCTGCTGAGCCGACGTGCGCCGGACGGCGGAGGGTAGGGTTGCGAGCCCCCGTTCCGCCGTCCGGGTGTCCCCGTGTCACTCCGGGGATGGCATGTACCACCCCGGCTCCAGGGGTCTGTGATACCCCCCACTTTGTGGCAGCCCTACAAAGGCAGCGCCCTCTGAGCAGTCGGAACGCCTGCATCACGGCCCGGTTCTGTTCGGTCGTACCAGGAAAACGCTCCGGAGACTGTACGGAGTCGACGGCCCGGTTTCCGTGAGGTCCTTCGTATGGTCACTACATGACCGTTTTGGAAGAGACGACGGGTGAGCCGGCGGACGCGCGCGGGCGGGTCGCCGAACTGCACGTGATCCGGGCGCAGGCCCTGGCGGGCCCCAGCGAGAAGGCGACCGAGGCGCAGCACGCCAAGGGCAAGCTGACCGCCCGCGAGCGCATCGAGCTGCTCCTGGACCCGGACTCCTTCCAGGAGGTCGAGCAGCTCCGCCGGCACCGCGCCACCGGCTTCGGCCTGGAGGCCAAGAAGCCGTACACCGACGGTGTCATCACCGGCTGGGGCACGGTGGAGGGCCGTACGGTCTTCGTCTACGCCCACGACTTCCGCATCTTCGGCGGCGCGCTGGGCGAGGCCCACGCCACCAAGATCCACAAGATCATGGACATGGCCATCGCGGCCGGTGCCCCGCTGGTCTCGCTCAACGACGGCGCCGGCGCCCGTATCCAGGAGGGCGTCTCCGCGCTCGCCGGCTACGGCGGCATCTTCCAGCGCAACACCAAGGCGTCCGGCGTCATCCCGCAGATCTCGGTGATGCTCGGCCCGTGTGCGGGCGGCGCGGCCTACAGCCCCGCCCTCACCGACTTCGTCTTCATGGTCCGCGAGACCTCGCAGATGTTCATCACCGGCCCGGACGTCGTCAAGGCGGTCACCGGCGAGGAGATCACCCAGAACGGCCTCGGCGGCGCCGACGTGCACGCCGAGACCTCCGGCGTCTGCCACTTCGCCTACGACGACGAGGAGACCTGCATCGCGGAGGTGCGCTACCTCCTCTCGCTGCTCCCGCAGAACAACCGGGAGAACCCGCCGCGTGTGGAGTCCTCCGACCCCGCCGACCGGCGCGGCGACGTCCTGCTCGACCTGGTCCCGGCCGACGGCAACCGGCCGTACGACATGACCAAGGTCATCGAGGAGCTCGTCGACGACGGCGACTACCTGGAGGTCCACGAGCGCTGGGCCCGCAACATCATCTGCGCGCTGGGCCGCCTCGACGGCCAGGTGGTCGGCATCATCGCCAACCAGCCGCAGGTGCTGGCCGGCGTGCTGGACATCGAGGCGAGCGAAAAAGCTGCGCGTTTCGTGCAGATGTGTGACGCTTTCAATATCCCGATCATCACGCTGCTGGACGTGCCGGGCTTCCTCCCCGGCGTCGACCAGGAGCACGGCGGAATCATCCGCCACGGCGCGAAGCTGCTGTACGCCTACTGCAACGCGACCGTGCCGAGGATCTCGCTCATCCTGCGCAAGGCCTACGGCGGCGCGTACATCGTGATGGACAGCCAGTCCATCGGCGCCGACCTCACCTACGCCTGGCCCACCAACGAGATCGCCGTGATGGGTGCCGAGGGCGCGGCCAACGTCATCTTCCGCCGGCAGATCGCCGACGCCGAGGACCCCGAGGCGATGCGGCAGAAGATGGTCAAGGAGTACAAGGCCGAGCTGATGCACCCGTACTACGCGGCGGAGCGCGGCCTGGTCGACGACGTGATCGACCCCGCCGAGACCCGCGAGGTCCTGATCAGGTCGCTGTCGATGCTCCAGACCAAGCACGCCGACCTCCCCTCCCGCAAGCACGGCAACCCCCCGCAGTGACCGAGACCCCGGAGACCAACGCCATGACCAGCGCCGACATCCGCGTCGAAAAGGGCCTCGCCGACCCCGAGGAGGTGGCCGCCATAACGGC
>NZ_MUNH01000019.1:0-4909 GCF_002154615.1 Streptomyces recifensis | reverse complement strand
CCGCCCGGGTCGACCGGGAGGGGACGGCGCCCGGTGGACGCCGCGGGGCAGATTGCGCCTGCCCCGCGGCGTCGACGTACTACTGGTGGACGTTGATGGCCTGCGAGGCCGCAGACTGCGCGACGGCCAGCGGCGAGAACTGGTTCACGGCCGCGGACTCGTTGTGGGCGTCCAGGTTCAGCAGCTTCTTCGAGATGGACGTCGACTTCATGAGGTTGAAGGAGAACCGGGCCAGCGCCTCGCGCCCCGGCAGCAGTTCCGCGGTCTCGGCGTCGAGCTGCTTGATGTCCATGGGAATTCCTCTCATTCGGGTAAGGACGCGCGGCCGGTGGGCGGCCGCACGGCGATCAGGAGGCCCCTCCGGGGCCGGCCGTCGGCTCGGGTGGGCACCCGAGGATCGACGGAACCGGTCCGGCGGTTTCTCCGTTCCGCTGCGGCCGGGCGTGGGGCGCCCGGCCGCAGCGGCCTGAACAGCGGCACTACGAGAAGGGAATTCGCAGTCGTGCCACACATCCGCTGTCCAATGTCTCCGGACGTTTCGTTCGGAGGGCCTGGACGGTAGCCGAAAGCGGAGCTCTGATGCAAACCTTCCATGTCCGACATGCGTTCAAATTCGCTCAGCCGTTCAACAGTTGAGACCTGATCAATCGCAAATTCCCAGCTCAAAGGGCTGGTTACGGACAACGCACCGCGTTCTCCGTACCGACGGCGGCGCGGGCCCTCAGCCCCCCCCCTGCGGGGGGCCTCTGCCGGAACCGCCGGACCGCCGGGCGCACGACGCCGACACACCGGCACCAGGGGCGCGATCCGCCGGCGCTACGCCCTCCGGGCGATCCCTCACCGGACTTCTCTCCCGCCGGCGCCCTCGACGGAACCAGGGGCGGCCTCCGGCCGGAATTCCCGCCCCCCACCGTTCGGTCCCGGCCCTTTCCCACGCGTCACTCCACTTTTCGAGGGGCGCCGAGAAAGCGTGAAAGATCACGGCTCGCCATTTTTACCACTCCTTGATCCGCCTGTCGGTTCACCTTATGGAGTGGCCTCGAGAGTTCCGGAAAAGGCCGCGGAAGGCCCGCCAAGAAAGGGCCTTTGACCTGTACTTTCCCCCGTCCATACACTCCATCGACCCCAGGGCGCGGGGAATTCACCGCCGGTGACGGACGGGGAATGTGGGATAGCTTCGACCCGCCGGTGGAACGGAAAACCGCTCCATCCCGGCTCGAAAGGAGAAGCAGTGAAGAATATTGCCAAGGGAGTGGCAGGCGCGCTCCTGGCCGTGGGCGTGGTGGTGGCACCGCTGGCCACGCAGGCCTCCGCCGCCCCGCTCGACGGTTCCGTCGCCTCGGCGCCGACGGCCTCACACCGTGACGGACTCGACGGCGACCGGCACATGGATCGCGGCCTCGGGGGGCTGCGTCACGCCGACCGCCGGTACGACGACGACCGCCGGTACGACGACGGCCGTCGGTACGACGACGACCGTCGGTACGACAACGGCCGTTGGCACGACCACGACTGGCGCGACCGGGGTCGTTCCTGCCGTTGGTTCGACGACCGTCACCGCATGACCTACCGCTACCGGTGGGACCGCTTCCACCACCGCGGGATGTGCTTGCCCTACTGGCGTCGTTGACCGGTCCGGTCCTCCATGCCGCCCGTGGTCAGGGTTCCTGACCACGGGCGGCCGTACTGTGTCAGGACCCGGGACACGGGGACCGGGTCAGACCGAGGGCACCTTGTACAGGGCGAGCACATTCTCGTCGGCCGCGACGAGGGAATCCGGGGCCCGCATGCTCAAAGTGCACATCGCGGCCCACAGGCATTGCAGTTCGGTCGCATCCAGCAGGATAGCTGCCGCCCGAATTACTTCAATCCAGCGCCTATCCAGCATTCCCGGACAGGATTCACCGGCGAGCAGGATCACCGGTTCTCCGAGACTGCCGCGCACTACAGCGGTCACTGACGCTCCTTGCACGAAGAGCACGTTCAACTCCTCTCGCCAAGGCGTAACGCACGACCCGCCCAGGAACCGCATAATGGTATCGGGAAGCATCGCTCCTTTTCGGCGCATTACGTGGTCCGGCCCGGAGCGAACACATGGCCGACCCGGGACGCGGACCGTACCGGCGGCCCCCGAGGGGACGAGGTTTGCGTTCCGTAGTAGACAGGGGCATGACGAAAAGACAGTTCCTGGGACCCGTCGCCGCCGTCGCCCTGCTGGCCCCGGTCACCGCGTGCGCGGGGGCGGGGCACTCTGCCCCCGCCGCCACGGCCACCGCGTCCACGAGTGCGTCCGCGAGTCCGCGTCCCCAGCCCGTCACCGCGGTCATGATGGACCTCATCGGCGGCAACGCCGGCCGCGCGGCCGAGCAGATGGGCCCCGACACCGAGGTGGCCTTCAAGGACGTGAGCGGTAAGGGGCGTTCGGTGGACGATCCGGCCGAGTGGAAGATCTGTGAGACCCGGCCGGGACCGAACCAGCAGATCACCGACTACCCGGTCGTCCTCGGGGTGGTGCGGGTCGGGGAGAGCTGCGAGTGAGCCGGCCTCACGCCTCGGCCGCCGCCGCGCGGGCCGTCAGCCGGGTCATCCGGGTGTGGGCCGACTCCAGGGGGCGGGGGTCGGACGCGGCGGGGCCCGGCCGCGAGGCCAACGCGGTCCATACGTCGATGAGTTCGCGGCCCATCCGGAGGGCCTGCTCCGCGTCGCCCACCACGCGCCACGCGGTCGCCGCGCTGCGCACGTTGCTGTAGGCCGCCGCCGGGTCGCCCGACTCGGCGCGCTTGCGGGCCAGGTCCAGCGAGAGGTCGAAGGCGCGGGCCGGGTCGCCGGTCAAGTACGCGATGTAGGCGCACAGTTCGCGCAAGTGCAGCACCTCGGGGTGCCGGGGCCCCAGCGCCCCGGACGCCTTCGCCACGGCCCGGCTCGCCAACTCGGCCGCCCGCTCGACCTCTCCGTCCCGTACGGCGTCCCCGACGCGTCCCAGCGCCGCCGTCCACACCTGCGCCCCGTCCGCCGTCTCCCCCACCGGCACTTCCGCGAGCATCTCCTCCGCGATGGCGTCGAACCGGCTCGGCGGAACGGGCTCGGGCTCGGCCTCGGGGGCCGGCTTGGGACCGAGGACGAGTTCGGGAGCCGGCTCGGGGGCGGCCTTGAGCCCCGGATCAGGCTTCGGCTTCCTGAAGTTGACAGTGCCGGAGGCAGCCCGGGGCTTCCGCTCCGGTATGGGCTCCGCCGCCGCACCCCCCATCACCGGCGGCGGACCGAACACCCCCCGGGGCGGCTGCACCGTCCCCGGCGCCGCGGGCAGCCTCGTCGGCTCGCCCGTCATCCGTGTCGTCCCGTCCGGCGATATCTCCAGCGGGACCAGGCACCCCGCCGCGTCGTCGTGGATGGTGGCCCGTATCGGGGCGCCGCGGGACGTGGCCAGATCGCGGAGGTGGTCGAGGACCGCGTCATGGATGTCCTCGTCCGGGGCCCGGAGGACGGGGGCCCCGGCGACCGACGCCGTGCCGGCGGCCGAGACACGGACCTGGACCGGCCGGTCCGCGCGCCGCTTCTCGAAGCTGAGTCGAGACATCCCTGTTCCCTCATTCCCCCCGGCGCCGCGCCCGGTCGTACGCCTCCTGCGTCCAGTCTCGCCGCCCGCGACGCGCCCGCGCGTCACCGCGACGTCACAGCCTCGCACCAGCCGCCCTTGCGGAGCACTACTTGCATGTGCATAAGATGCATGCGGATTCAACTTCTCTCGCCCCAGGGGTCCTCATGCGCCGTAGATTCCTCTTCGTCCTGGGCAGCGCCCGCACCCAGGGGAACACCGAGTTCCTGGCCCGTACCGCCGCCGAGCAGTTGCCGGAGGGGGTGGAGCAGGAGTGGATCAGGCTGGCCGGGCTGCCGCTGCCCGAGGCGGAGGACCTGCGGCACGACAGCGACCACGTGCGCCCCGCCCCCGACACCCCCGCCGGAATGCTGCTGGACGCCACCCTCGCCGCGACGGACGTGGTGATCGCCTCGCCGCTGTACTGGTACTCCCTCTCCAGCCTCACCAAGCGCTACGTGGACCACTGGTCGGGCTGGCTGCGCATCCCCGGAGCCGGCTTCAAGGACGCGATGGCCGGCCGGACCCTGTGGGGCGTGACGGCGCTCGCCGATCGGGACCCCTCGGTCGCCGACCCCCTGATCGGCAGCCTGAACAACTCCGCCGCGTACCTGGGGATGCGTTTCGGCGGGGTGCTGCTCGGCAACGGCAGTGGGCCGGGAGACGTACGCGACGACGCCGGGGCACTGGCCCGCGCCAAGACCTTCTTCGCGGGCGAGACCTCGCCCGCCCGCTTCCCGGGCCGCTAGGGCGTGTCCGCCCTACGCCGTGATGTCCTTCGCCGTGAACCGCGCCCACGCGGCCGTGCCGAACACCGCCGCGTAGACCGCCTGGAGGACCAGGTTGCGGCGGAGGTCGTCCCAGAGGACCGGGTCGCGCAGGAGGTCCGCGAAGGACAGCCAGTAGTGCGAGAACAGGTACGGCTGGATCGCGTGGAGCTGCGGGATCTGGTCGAGGATCTGGACGGTGATCAGCAGCCCCACCGTGGTCGCCATCGCCGCGATCCCGCTGTTGGTGAGCGTCGACACGAACAGCCCGAGCGCCGCCACCCCGGTCAGCGAGGCCGCCACGGCGAGGGCGATCAGCAGCGCCCGGAGCAGCCCGTCGCCGAACCCGATCCGCGTACCGGAGATCGTGGTGACCTCCCCCAGCGGGAACAGCAGCGCGCCCACGGCCAGCGCGGAGACCGCGACCACCAGCGTGGCCAGCAGGCAGAAGGCCAGGACGGTCGCGTACTTGGTCAGCAGCAGCCGGGTGCGGCCCGCCGGGGCGACCAGCAGATAGCGCAGCGTGCCCGCACCCGGCTGCTGCTGA
>NZ_MUNH01000207.1:0-10957 GCF_002154615.1 Streptomyces recifensis | reverse complement strand
GTAGTCGAACTTCTCGACCGCGCGCACCAGGCCCGCGTTCCCCTCCTGGATCAGGTCGAGCAGGGGCAGGCCGCTGCGCGGGTAGCGCCGGGCGACGGCCACGACCAGGCGGAGGTTGGAGCGGATGAAGACGTCCTTGGCCCGCTCGCCGGCCTCGAACAGCTCCTCGAGCTCTTCGCGGGACGCCTGGGCGCCGGTCTCCTCCTGGCCGTCGAGGACCTGGCGCGCGAACACGCCCGCCTCGATCGTCTGGGAAAGCTCGACTTCCTTGGCGGCGTCGAGCAGGGGCGTACGCGCGATCTCGTCGAGGTACATACCGACCAGGTCGCGGTCGGCGATCTCGCCGCCGCGCACGCGGACGCTGCTTGCCGAGTTGGCCGTCTGTCCCCCAGAGCCCGGAGCCTGGGAGGTGCCCCCATTGGCGGACTTACGACGGGCGACGGCGCGGGTTGCCATGCGTGCTCCCTTGCGGTGGTGGCTGGCAGGTGGTCCTGGCGAACGCTCGGCACTCCGGACCCTCCCTCGGGACTCTCCTCGGGTGCCCTGCATCCGTGGGAAACAACGACTGGAATCCGGACAGAATTCCCCACCCACCCCCCGATTTTTCTGATCATGCAGTACCCTGTCGGGCCACAGAGGGGGTGCGCATGGTGCCGTGCGGTACGGAAGTGCAGGTCAGACCCGGAACCGAGGCCGATCTCGACGCTCTGACCGCGCTGTACAACCACTACGTGACTGAGACGGCCGTCACATTCGACCTGGCCCCCTTCACCCCCCTGGAGCGCCGCCCGTGGCTGCTCTCCCACCCGGAAGACGGCCCGCACCGCCTCCTGGTTGCCACGGACACGGATTCCCGTCGCGTCCTCGGCTACGCCACGTCGGGTCCCCACCGCCCCAAGGCGGCGTACGGCCCCTCGGTGGAGACCTCGGTCTACGTGGCCCCGGACGCGACCGGCCGGGGCGTGGGCACCCGGCTCTACGACGCCCTCTTCGCCGCACTGGACGGGGAGGACGTGCACCGCGCCTTCGCCGGCATCACCCGGCCCAACGAGGCGTCGACCCGGCTGCACGAGCGCTTCGGCTTCCGGCACCTGGGCACGTTCGGCGAGGTCGGCCGGAAGTTCGGCCGCTACTGGGACGTGGCCTGGTACCAGAAGGACCTCACGTCCGGCTGAGCGGCCGGCGCGGTTTCAGCCGAACTGCACGGACCGCTTGGCCAGCCCCATCCAGAACCCGTCGATCACCGACCGGTGCGCGTCGGCACCGGCCGCCCCGAGCGTGACGAACAGTGGCGCGAAATGTTCGGTCCGCGGGTGGGCGAGCCGCCCGGCCGGGGCCTTGCTCTCGAAGTCCAGCAGCGCGTCCCAGTCACCGGCGTCCAGCGCGGCCCGGCCCCAGTCGTCGAACTCGGCGGACCAGCCCGGCACGCCGCCGGCGTGCCGGAGCGCGGCCAGGTTGTGGGTGAAGAAGCCGGAGCCGACGATCAGGACACCCTCGTCACGCAGCGGCGCGAGCCTGCGGCCGAGGTCCATCAGCCGGGCCGGGTCGAGGGTGGGCAGGGAGACCTGGAGGACCGGGATGTCGGCCTCGGGGAACATCTCCACGAGCGGGACATAGGCACCGTGGTCCAGGCCCCGGTCCGGGATGTCCTGGACGGGGGTACCGGGGGCGCGCAGCAGCTTGCGTACGGATTCGGCCAGTTCGGGGGCGCCGGGGGCGTCGTAGCGTACGCGGTAGTAGTGCTCGGGGAAGCCCCAGAAGTCGTAGACCAACGGGGCGGTGTGGGTGGCGCCGAGGGCGAGAGGGGCCTCCTCCCAGTGGGCGGAGACCATCAGGATCGCCTTGGGGCGGGGCAGGCCGTCCGCCCAGGCGGCGAGCTGGCCGGGCCAGACGGGGTCGTCGGCGAGCGGCGGGGCGCCATGACTGAGGTAGAGGGCGGGCATGCGGTCGGGGGCGGACGGCTCGGCGGTGTGGTGCATGACGGCTCCTCCCACGACGGGGCGCGCAGCTTTGCTTTAACTCTCAAGCATTACTCGGCCAGACTACGCCCGACTAGTTCAAGTTTCAAGAAGGTGGCTCGTACAGTGGGAGACATGAACTCGGCATCCACCCCGGCAACGGCGCCGGCACCCGGTCACCGCTGGCTCACCGACGAGGAGCAGCGCGTCTGGCGGGCGTATCTGCACGCGACCACGCTGCTGGAGGACCATCTCGACCGGCAGCTCCAGCGCGACGCGGGCATGCCGCACGTCTACTACGGCCTGCTGGTCGGCCTCGCCGAGGCCCCGCGCCGCAGACTGCGGATGACCGAGCTGGCCCGGAAGTCGAAGATCACCCGCTCCCGGCTCTCGCACGCGATCGCCCGGCTGGAGAAGAGCGGCTGGGTGCGCCGCGAGGACTGCCCCTCGGACAAGCGCGGCCAGTTCGCGGTGCTCACCGAGGAGGGCGCCGAGGTGCTGCGCCGTACCGCGCCCGGCCATGTCGCCGCCGTACGGCAGGCGCTGTTCGACCGGCTGAGCCCGGCGCAGCAGAAGGCCCTCGGCGAGATCATGGAGATCGTCGCCGAGGGCCTTCAGCCGAGCGAGGCGGGTGCGGACCTGCCCTGGCTCCGCTGATTCCCGCCGGGTGGCAGCGCTAGTGCGCGACCACCGGCACCGGGATCTCGTCCTCGGCACCGTCACCGGAGGCCATCTTGACGGCGCCCGGCTTGCCCGCGTTGACCATGGTGAACGCGATCAGCGAGGCGACCGCCAGGATGCCGACGGCGAACCAGATGGCCGTGCTGTACCCGTGCACCATGCCCTCCAGCTTGACCAGCTGCTGCTGCGGCACCGCGCTCGCGGACGCGATGTGGTCCTTGATGTACGAGGTCGTCGCGGACGCGGCGATGGTGTTCAGCAGGGCGGTGCCGATCGCGCCGCCGACCTGCTGCGAGGTGTTGACCATGGCGGAGGCGACGCCCGCGTCCCGGGGCTCGACACCCTGGGTCGCCAGCGACATCGCCGGCATGAACGCCGTACCCATGCCGAGGCCGAGCAGCACCATGGCGGGCAGCAGCAGGGCCGCGTAGGAGGAGCCGATCTCGAGCTGGGTCAGCAGCAGCATGCCGAGCGCGGCGAGCGCGAAGCCGGGGCCCATCAGCAGCCGGGCCGGGACCCGGATCATCAGACGGGCGCCGATCTGGGTGGAGCCGGTGATCATGCCCGCGACCATCGGCAGGAACGCGAAGCCGGTCTTGACCGGGGAGTAGCCCTTCACGACCTGGAGGTAGTAGGTCAGGAAGAGGAACAGGCCGAACATGCCGATGATGGCGAGACCGAGGGAGAGGTAGATGCCGCCCCGGCTGCGGTCGGCGACCACGCGCAGCGGCAGCAGCGGCGCCTTGACCCGCTGCTCGACCAGGACGAAGGCCAGCAGCAGCACCACGGAGGCGACGAACATCGAGATGGTGACCGCGTCGCTCCAGCCGTCGGACTCGGCGCGGGTGAAGCCGTACACCAGGGAGACCAGGCCGAGCGTGGAGAGGACCACGCCGGGGATGTCGAGCGGGGAGCGGTTGCGGCCGCCCTCGGGCTCCCGGATCACGAACCAGGCACCGGCCGCGGCGACGATGGCGAACGGCACGTTGACGAAGAAGGTCCAGCGCCAGTCGAGGTACTCGGTGAGGAAGCCGCCGAGGATCAGGCCGACGGCACCGCCGCCGCCCGCGATGGCGCCGTAGATGCCGAACGCCTTGGCGCGCTCCTTGGCGTCGGTGAACATCACGGCCAGCAGGGAGAGCGCGGCCGGGGCGAGCAGGGCGCCGAAGACACCCTGGAGGGCGCGGGCGCCGAACATCATCACACCGGTGGTGGCGGCGCCGCCGAGCGCGGAGGCCGCGGCGAAGCCGGCGAGACCGAGCAGGAAGGCGCGCTTGCGGCCCCACAGGTCGGCGATGCGGCCGCCGAACAGCAGCAGACCGCCGAAGGCGAGGGCGTAGGCGGTGACGACCCACTGCCGGTTGCCGTCGGATATGCCGAGGTCCTGCTGGGCGGAGGGCAGCGCGATGTTCACGATGGTGGCGTCGAGGACGACCATGAGCTGGGCCAGCGCGATGAAGACGAGCGCCTTCCAGCGGTTGGCGTCGCCCGCGGGCGCGGTGGCCAGCGGCGGCTTGGTGACTGCTTCGGACATGGGGGTACCCCGTTCGGGACTTCGGTCGGACGTGTCGGACATGCGGGGCACGGTCGTACGACGTCTCGTACGCGCACAGGGCGTGCGGGGCCCCACCGGCTCGCCCTCGTTGGCGGCCGGGTGGCTTTCAGGTGATTCCGGGGCGCGGGCCCGGCGGAGTCGTAGGTTGTGGTCGGTCGGGTCGGTCGGGTCAGGCCTGGCGGAGATCCTCCATGGTCACGGCCGTACCGGGCAGGACGGAGCGGGCCGGGGCCCGCAGCCCGTCGAGGAAGAGTTGCAGGTGGCGGTGGACGAACCGGTCGGCGTCGAAGCAGGCGGTACCGGCCGGTGGCCGGCTGAGCTGGGCGGCGGCGACCATCAGGTCACCGACACCGACGTCGGTACGGAGCTGTCCGGCCGCCTTGGCGCGGTCCATGACCTCGGCGATCAGTGCCTCCACCCGTTCCCGCGCCGCCTCCAGGTCGGGGTGGTTGCGGTCGAAGGTGCTGGAGACCATCGGGCACAGCGCGCTGATCCGCTCCTCGGCGGCGGCGTGCGCGAAGCGTTCCAGCGCGGCGAAGGCGTCGCCGGTCTCGGCAAGGGCGCACTTGGCGGCCTCGGCCGTGCGGTCCATGACGGAGCACAGGACCTCCCGGACCAGGGCGTCCCGGTCGGGAAAGTTGCGGTACAGGGTGGCGTTGCCGACGCCCGCGCGGCGGGCGATCTCGTCCAGCGGCACCTGGGGGCCGTGCTCGACGAACATCTCCCGTGCGGCGGTGATGATCCGCTCCCGGTTGCGGAGCGCGTCGGCACGGGGCCGGGGCGACGCCCTGCGGGCGGAGGGTGCGGTGCGCACGGCGGACACGGCGGGCTCCCCATCTGTACGGGTCGGGACGAACGGACTCTGATCGTCCGGTGATCCGGGGAGAAGCTCCCCGTTTCGCGCGGACACAGGTCCAAACGGGGAAACCCTCCCCGGTTATTTCCCTGCCAGGGTGTGACCTGGGTCACATCCCTGTTCGGGCGTCGCTGATCCCCGTTCACCCGGTCCATCCACCCCCAACCGTAGGTGATTCACCCCCACTCCTGCCGAAATCCCACGATCGGTCTCTCCCAGCGCGCGACTCCGCCCGCGGCGACCCAGGGTGAGCCCAAGGGCGCAGCCGGATCACGGGGGCTGCCGTCGAGCGGGAGGTCCGTGCATGCAGCCGCAGTCGCCCCGCCGCCCCATACGCCCGCGCCGGATACGCCCGCGCCGCGTTGCCGCCCTCGCCTCGGTGACCGTGCTGACCTTCGCGGTCAGCACCTCGGCGGGGTCCGGGCAGCTCACGGCGCGCACCACCGCCGGGGCGAACGGGCTGATACGCACCGCCGCCCTGGCCCCCTGCATGATCCAGGCAGCGTCCGAGGTCCAGATGACCGAGGGCTTCCCCACCTCCACCGGCTACTCCCGCTCCACCGGCACCGTCCACGCCCTGACCCTGATGGTCGACTTCCCCGACACCCCCGGGGAGGGCAAGGCGATGGACCGTTTCCACGAGTTCTTCCCCAAGACCCAGGAATGGTTCGCCAAGGCGTCGTACGGCCGGCTCGACTACCGCGCCGAGACCCCGATCACCTCCTGGCTGCGGATGCCGAAGCCGTTCAAGGACTACGGCATAGAGCGCGGCGCCCCCTTCGACCCCGGCTACCGGCAGCTGGTGCAAGACATCGTCTCCGCCGCCGACCCGGACGTGGACTTCCGCTCGTACGACCTGCTGAACGTGCTGGTCACCCCGAACGCCGGCCCCTCCGCCCTGGACACCGTCCTCTCCGTCACCTTCGCCGGCAACGGCGAGGCTCCGGTGGCCGACGGCACCGCGGTCGCCAACGCCTCCTTCGTCTACTCCCGCCAGGACGACGGCTCGGGCGCGTACGCGGACACGGGGTACCGGGTGCTGCCGCACGAGAACGGCCACACCTTCGGGCTGCCGGACCTCTACACCCAGGAGGGGGGCAGCGCGGTCGGGCACTGGGACATCATGAGCGAGGACTGGGGGGCCAACAACGACCTGCTCGGCTGGCACAAGTGGAAGCTGGGCTGGCTCCCGGCGTCCCAGGTGAGCTGCGCGACGGCCGCGGGGAGCGCGGACTACACCCTCTCCCCGCTCTCGGAAAAGTCCGGGACGAAGCTGGTCATGGTTCCGCTGGACAACCGCACCGCGTACGCGCTGGAACTCCGCACGCAGGGTGGCAACGACCAGGCCGTCTGCAAGCCCGGCATCCTCGTCTACAAGGTCGACGCCTCCGTCGACACCGGCCGCGGTCCCATCACCGTCTACGACGCCCACCGCGACACCGGCGGCTGCACCCACAGCCCCAACGTCCACGCCGAACTCTCCGACGCCCCCTTCGCCCCCGGGGAGACCTTCAAGGACCCGGCGTCGGGCATCACCGTCCACGTGGCGAGCGCGGACCTGAACGGGAAGTACCGGGTACGGGTGACACGGACGCACGCGGCCAAGGGCACGACGGCCGCGGCGGGGCCGGTCCACCCAAGTCAGCGCTGAGCCCGGCCTTTTGGCCGCCGCGACCCCGCTCGCCCACCGCCCCACCTTTGATCCGCTACCCTGTCAGGGGCAGCCACCGCTGTGGCCGTCGCACCCCGCCTTCGTAGCTCAGGGGATAGAGCACCGCTCTCCTAAAGCGGGTGTCGCAGGTTCGAATCCTGCCGGGGGCACAACGCATTACCGCTCCGACCCGGGGTTTCTCCCCCCGGGGGGGCGTTCTATTCGGCCCCGGACTCCCTGTCCGGGGCCGTTTGCGTGAGCGGTGCGTGAGCGGACGGAGAGTCCATGTGAACCGCCGGGCACTCCCCGGCAGGGATTCGATCCCACTCCTCAAGCGGGTGTCGCAGGTTCGGATCCTGCCGGGGCACCATTCGAGGACCTCTGCGCGATACCGGCGTCCTGGCCGACAGGGAGGGGGTGTGAGCGAGATCAGCGTCCCGGACGGATGGCGGACAGTACGCTGAACCCAGCGGAATCGGGCCCGCAGCACAGCGTCCAGGAGGTGCTTCATGACGGCCGAGATGGTGGCCCCGGCGTGGATGCATGAGCAGATCACGGCGGAGGAGTACGACTCCTGGTCCGATGAGCAGTGCGACGGTATCGAGATCGTGGACGGGATGGTCGTCGTGAGTCCGAGTGCGTCCAAGCGGCACAACCGGCTGGCCCGGATTCTCGCGAACGCCCTGGATGCCGCCGCGGGCCCGGAGTGGAACGCCGACACGGACTTCGACGTCCGGCTTCAGGACGTCCCGCTCACCAACCGCCGCCCGGACGTCGTCGTGTACCGCGCAGACACGATCGACATCACCCCTACCCGCCCTGAGCACGTGCTGCTGGTCGCGGAGGTGGTGTCGCCCGGCTCGGAGACCACCGACCGGATCGTGAAGGTCGACCAGTACGCCAAGGCAGGAATCGGCTTCTACTGGCGGATCGAGCAGGCCGCGACAGGCGTTCCTCTCGTCTACACCTACGTTCTCGACCCCGCGACGAAAACCTACCGGGACGGAGACGTGTTCACCGGCGTCTTCAAGGTAGCGGCCCCCTTCCCGGTGGAGATCGACCTCGGCCAGATCTGACCACGCGCTGCTCTGCAGTCGGCGGTGCGTGAGCATCAACACCGCGCGGCAGCGCCGGACATCCCCCGGGCAAGGATCCGACCCCGTTCCTGAAGCGGGTGTCGCAGGTTCGAATCCTGCCGGGGGCACAGGGAAGCACCTGTCCGGAGGCCCTTTCGCTCGACGAGCGGAAGGGCCTTCGCGCTTGCCCGGGTCACTTCTTCGCAGCGGCCCGCTTCACACCCTTGCCTCTGCCGGCGCTCGTCGTGCCGCCGCGCCCGGGCTTGGCGGGCGGGGTCTGCCGCGTGACGGCCTCCTGCGCGGCCGCGGCCGGCGGCGACGGCGCTGCCCGCTTCCGGCCGGCCGGCCACTTGAGCTCGATCTCCAGCTCGATCTCGCCGTTGCCGATCTCGATCTCCAGCTCGCCGTGCAGCTCGTCGGGGATCCGCAGGCTCAGAGTTCCGGAGCCGAGATCCAGCTCGGCCTCTCCGCCCTCCCGGAGTGCGGTGGCGAGTGACGTGAGCTGGTCGGCCGCCTCAAGGCGGGACAGCGGGCGCTTCTGCTCGAACTTGAGGTCCTTCATGGCGACTCCCATCGCGGGCGAAGACCGGCCGGCCGCTGCCGGTCCCGGCCTCCATCGGCCGGCCGGGCTACTTCCAATCTCTTCTCACCGGGTTGACCCCGCACGTCGGGGCGCCATGCACGGGACCCGGATGCGTTCTACGGTTGTCGAGGGGCCCCTGTATCCGTGCTTTCCGTCTCCGACCCTCTCGGGCCCGGAACTCACCAGAAGGGCATGCGACATGTCCACCGCATCCGAAACCCCGGTCCTGGACACCCTCGCCGCGATGACCGTCGACTCGATCGAGCGCTGCGAGCTGCCTTCTGATGCGCTCGTCCTCACGCGCATCGCCGCACTCGCCGCCTCCGACGCCCCGCCGATCTCCTACGCGGCCCACATCGGTCCCGCCCTCGACAGCGGCGTGACCGTGGAGCAGTTGCAGGACGTCCTGGTCGCCATCGCGCCCATCGTGGGCACGGCACGCATCATGGCGGCAGCGGCCAACATCTCCACCGCACTCGGCATCGCCATCGCCGTCGCCGATGCCGAGATCGTGATCCAGGGCTGAGCTCAGGCCCTGTCCGCGGTCGAACGGGCCGGGCTCCGCGCCGACTTCTGCCACGCGGGGCCGGTCCGTTCGCCGGGCGGAGGTAACTCGCTTACCACGTCGTCCGGTTCATCCCCCCTGCGAAGGAAGCCGGACAGGGGGCCGGCCCGGTCGGGCGCGCCGGTTCATCCATGCCGCCACCACCGCGCCCGACAGGTTGTGCCAGACCGAGAAGACCGCCGCCGGCAGGGCTGTCAGCGGGGTGAAGTACGTCGCCGCCAGCGAGGCCGCCAGGCCCGAGTTCTGCATGCCGACCTCGAAGGCCATGGCCCGGCGGGCGGCGGGGTCGAGGTGGGCGAGGCGGGCGGCGCCGTAGCCCAGGGCGAGGCCGAAGGCGTTGTGCAGGACCACCGCGAGGAAGACGATCGCCGCCGCGGCCTTCAGCGCGGAGGCGCTCGCCGCCACCACGATCAGGACGATCACCGCCACCGTCCCGGCCGACAGCCAGGGCAGCGCGGGGAGGCAGCGGCGGATCACCGGGGCGGCCAGGCGGCGGACCAGGAGGCCGGCCACCACCGGGACCAGGACCGTCTTCAGGATGTCGACGACCATCGGCCCCGCCTCGACGTCCAGCATGTGCCCCGCGAGCAGCAGCACCAGGTACGGCGTGAGCAGCGGAGCGAGCAGCGTGGAGACCGTCGCCACCGACATCGACAGGGCCACGTCACCCTTGGCCAGGAACGTCACCACGTTGGACGCCGTTCCGCTCGGCGTGCAGCCGACCAGGATCACGCCCACGGCCAAGGCGGGCGGCAGGTCCAGCAACTCCGCGATCGCCCAGCCGAGGCCCGGCATGATCACGTAGTGCGCCACCAGACCGAGCGCGACGGCCCAGGGACGCTTCACCACGCCCTGGAAGTCCTCCGACGTCATCGTCAGGCCCATGCAGAACATCACGACGCCGAGCAGGTAGGGCACCGCCTCCCTGCCCCCGGCGAACGTCGCCGGCATCAGCATCCCGAGCGCGCCCGCGGCCAGCACCAGCAGGGGGAAGACGGTCACGGCCCGTCTCGCCGTACGGTCGGCGGCCGCCGTACCGGCACCGTCGGTCATCACCTCGGCCGGAGCAACCTGGCCCTCCGAGTCCCGCATTCACCGCTCCCGGGTCCGCCGTCCTGTCCTCGCGGACCACAACCCGCCCGCCCGGTGATCGTGCCAGACGCACCCCCGTCCGTGTAGGGCGCACCTATCGCGGCTCCGCCCCCGCGCACCCCACGCAGCGTGTGCTCGCCGGCCGGATCTCCAGCCGTTCCGCCGGGATCTCCACCCCGCAGCGCTCGCAGATGCCGTACCGGCCCTCACGCAGGCGGACCAGGGCCTCGTCCAGGTGGTCCAGGTGCAATCGGGCCTGGGTGAGCAGGGAGGAGACGTGGGCGCGTTCGAAGGCGGTGCTGGAACCGTCCGGGTCGTGTTCGTCGTCGACGGCGACCAGGGCGTTCGCGTCGACGATGGACTGGAAATCCCTGGTCAGAGCGTCGATCTGGGTCAGGGTGGCAGCACGCTCCGCCGCGAGGCGTTCCTCGACGGTGGCGTTTTGCGGCATTTGTGTCACCTATGCCTCAGCGTCCGCCCGGACGGCCGTATTCCGGGCCGGGGTGCGGCCGGCCAGCGCCAGTCCCAAGGTCGCCGCCACCGACGCCCCCGCCATCAGCGCCATCCCCGCCGCCGGAGAGGTGACCTGCGCCAGCGACCCCGCCACCGCCGCACTCACCCCCTGCATGGTCAGCATCCCCGCCGAGTGCAGCCCCAGGGAGTGGCCCGACAGGGCGTCCGGGGTCAGGGACATGAGCCGCTCCTGCTGGACCAGACTCGCGCCGAATCCCACAGAGGCGACCGTCACGCACACGACCGCCACGGGCAGCGGAGGGCGGGCCGCGAAGGCCAGGTACGGCACGGCCAGCAGGAGCAGCAGCGGTGTCGCCAGGCGCGCCCGGACCGCCGGAGGCAGCAGACGGCCCACCGTCACATCCCCCGCCAGCATCCCCACCGCCCCGCAGGCGAACAGCGTGCCCGCCGACTCGGGGGCGTAGGA
>NZ_MUNH01000206.1:413-17818 GCF_002154615.1 Streptomyces recifensis | reverse complement strand
GAGGGCCGCGCGGCCCTCGGCGTCGGGGACGGAGAGCTGGACACCGCCCGCGCCCTGCGCGAGTCGCTGCGCGCCACGCTCCTCGCGCACGCCGGGCACCCGCCGCACGCCACGGTCACCCCGCTCGGCGAACTGCTCGCCCTCGCCCCGCTGTTGGTCACGGTGGACGACACCGACGGGTCCGCCGCCCTCGCCCCCGCCGACCCCGGCCCGCTGCTCGGCCGTGTCGCCGCCGCCGTCGCCGGTGCGCTGGCCGGGGGCACCTGGCAGCGGCTCAAGGCGTGCGAGGCGCCGACCTGCCACTGGGCGTACTACGACCGCAGCCCCGCGGGCCGGAGCCGCTGGTGCTCGATGCAGGTGTGCGGGGCGCGCGCGAAGATGCGCCGCTACCGGGCCAAGGACAGGTAAGAGACGGGGGGTTGTGCGGCCGACCCCCGGCCCGGTGGTGCACAATGCGCACAGACGCCGGTTCGGCCGACTGAGCCTCGGCCGAACCGGCGTCGTACAGAAGCAGGGTCACGCGGTCGGGCGGCCCATCGCCCGGAACGTCCAGCCCGCCTTGCGCCACGGCACCGGGTCCAGCGCGTTCCGTCCGTCCAGTACGACCCGCGACGCCGCGACCTCGCCCAGCACCGCCGGGTCCAGCTCGCGGAACTCCCGCCACTCGGTCAGGTGCAGCACCACGTCCGCGCCCCGTACCGCCTCGCGCGCCGACTCGGCGTAGCCCAGCGTCGGGAACAGCTTGCGGGCGTTGTCCATGCCCTTCGGGTCGTACACCGTGACCTGGCCGCCCTGGAGGTGTATCTGGCCGGCCACGTTCAGCGCGGGGGAGTCCCGGACGTCGTCGGAATCGGGCTTGAAGGTGGCCCCGAGCACCGCGACCCGCTTGCCGAGGAACGAGCCCCCGCCCAGCGCCTCCCGCGCCATCTCCACCATCTCGCCGCGCCGGCGCATGTTGATGGAGTCGATCTCGCGGAGGAAGGTGAGTGCCTGGTCCGCGCCCAGCTCACCGGCGCGCGCCATGAAGGCCCGGATGTCCTTGGGCAGGCAGCCGCCGCCGAAGCCGATCCCGGCGCGGAGGAACTTCCTGCCGATCCGCTCGTCGTGCCCGATGGCCTCGGCCAGCTTCACCACGTCACCGTCGGCGGCCTCGCAGACCTCGGCCATGGCGTTGATGAAGGAGATCTTGGTGGCGAGGAAGGAGTTCGCGGCCGTCTTCACCAGCTCGGCGGTCGGGAAGTCGGTCACCACGAACGGCGTGCCCTCGCCCAGCGGGGTCGCGTACACCTCGCGCAGCAGCTTCTCCGCGCGCTCACTGCGCACACCGACCACGACCCGGTCCGGGTGCAGGGTGTCCTGCACGGCGAAGCCCTCGCGCAGGAACTCGGGGTTCCAGGCCAGCTCGGCGTCGGCCCCGGCGGGCGCGTGCTCGGCGAGGTAGGCGGCGAGCCGGTCGGCCGAGCCCACCGGCACCGTCGACTTGCCGACCACCAGAGCCGGGCGGCGCAGATGCGGGGCGAGGGAGGCGATGGCGGAGTCCACGTAGCTCATGTCGCAGGCGTACTCGCCGTGCTTCTGCGGGGTGTTGACGCAGACGAAGTGGACGTCGCCGAACTCCGCCGCCTCGGCGAAGTCGGTGGTGAAGCGGAGCCGTCCGGTCGAGCCCTCGATGCCCGCGACATGCGCGCGCAGCAGCTCGTCCAGACCGGGCTCGTACATCGGGGTCTCGCCCCGCTCCAGCAGCGCGATCTTCTCGGGGACCACGTCGAGCCCCAGTACCTCGAAGCCGAGTTCGGCCATGGCCGCGGCGTGCGTGGCGCCGAGATAGCCGGTGCCGATCACGGTGATCTTCAGGCTCATGGGTGCTCCAGCGGGGGTCCGTCGATGATGCGGCCCCCGAGCATAGTCGTGTCGCGACCGGGGGAAATCTCCCGCTGTCGCCAAGCTCACCTATGCGGGCCGGGGGCGGCGCTCTAAACTTTCAGTTACTTAACGGTAATTAGCGTCAGTATCACAGCGTCTTTGGAGCGTGAGAGACCGTGGCCGGATCGGCTGACTTCGACCTGTACCGCCCGTCCGAGGAGCACGAGATGCTCCGGGACGCCGTCCGCTCGCTGGTCGAGGCGAAGATCGCGCCGTTCGCCGCCGCGGTGGACGAGGAGGCCCGCTTCCCGCAGGAGGCGCTGGACGCGCTGGTCGCCAACGACCTGCACGCCGTCCACGTCCCCGAGGAGTTCGGCGGCGCCGGCGCCGACGCGCTCGCCACGGTCATCGTGATCGAGGAGGTGGCCCGCGCCTGCGTGTCGTCCTCGCTGATCCCGGCCGTGAACAAGCTCGGCTCCCTCCCGGTGATCCTCTCCGGCTCCACCGAGCTGAAGAAGAAGTACCTGGGCCCGCTGGCCAAGGGCGACGGCATGTTCTCCTACTGCCTCTCCGAGCCGGAGGCGGGCTCGGACGCGGCCGGCATGAAGACCAAGGCCGTGCGCGACGGCGACTTCTGGGTGCTCAACGGCGTCAAGCGCTGGATCACCAACGCGGGCGTCTCCGAGTACTACACGGTGATGGCCGTGACCGACCCCACCAAGCGCTCCAAGGGCATCTCCGCCTTCGTGGTGGAGAAGTCGGACGAGGGTGTCTCCTTCGGCGCCCCGGAGAAGAAGCTCGGCATCAAGGGCTCCCCGACCCGCGAGGTCTACTTCGACAACGTCCGCATCCCCGCCGACCGCATGATCGGCGAGGAGGGCACCGGCTTCGCCACCGCGATGAAGACGCTGGACCACACCCGCATCACCATCGCCGCACAGGCCCTCGGTGTCGCCCAGGGCGCCCTCGACTACGCCAAGGGCTACGTCCAGGAGCGCAAGCAGTTCGGCAAGCCGATCGCGGACTTCCAAGGCATCCAGTTCATGCTGGCCGACATGGCGATGAAGATCGCCGCCGCCCGCGCCCTGACCTACCAGGCCGCGGCCGCCTCCGAGCGCGTCGACGCCGACCTCACCTTCCAGGGCGCCGCCGCCAAGTGCTTCGCCTCGGACGTGGCGATGGAGGTCACCACCGACGCCGTCCAGCTCCTCGGCGGCTACGGCTACACCCGTGACTACCCGGTCGAGCGCATGATGCGCGACGCCAAGATCACCCAGATCTACGAGGGCACCAACCAGGTCCAGCGGATCGTCATGGCCCGCAACCTGCCGAAGTAGGTTCTTGGCCGACACTGACCCGATCGCACGACAGCCCCNNGGGCTGTCGTGCGATCGGGCGACCGGTCCTCGGCGTACCGGACGCCCCTACGCGCCCTGGTCGATGATCCTTTCGGCTTTTGCCATGATCGCGGCCCTCTGCGCGTCCGCTTCCTTCAGTTGCCGCAGATGCTTCGCTATTTCGGCTTTCTGAATCCTGATCTCGACGTTCTGCCATGTGGAGATCAGGTCGGTGGATACTTTGCAGGAGTAGTCGGCGGCCGCGATACGCAGTTCCTGTGCGCTCGCCTTCGGCATCTTCAGATCGGCCTTGGAGAGCGCCTGCAAAGGGCTCTTGTACGAGTAACCCCTTTTGGTCATGCAGGCGGACCAGTCTGCGGTGGCGGCCTTCACTTCGGGGTCCTCGAGAGATTCCACGAAGCTCTTGCTGCTGATCTGCCGCGCGACTGGGGAGTCCAGCGTATGGCTCCCCAGCAGTTCTTTCTGGGAGGCGGCAAGACAACCCGACGGGCCGTCCATGGCGGCCTCCTGCCGAGCCGACATCCTGGGAGTCGGAGCCGCTTTCCCGAACCACTCGGGAGGAAGGTGATATCCGTAAGCCAAAATGTCGGCCCTGACGATCGGCCCGTAGCGTCGCCCGACCTCGTAGGGGTCCGGATCGGTGTGGTGACTTTCCTTGCTCGTCGCCGTTTTTATGGGTGCGATGTTCCGCTGCCGCAAGCAGTCGTTCGCCAGGACGATCGTCGCGGTCCTGATTCCTGCGGTCTTGCCTGGCGTCAGGAGATACTTTTGCACGGGGAGTGGCAGCGGATTGAGCTCGGTGTCCTGAAGCGATTGCGCTTGTCTGCTTCGCTGCGACGGCTCCGTATGCTTCGCAGGCGCTGACCTCTGAGGAGCTCGGGCGGGACCGTCCGAGTGAGCGGCGCAAGAAGAAAGCGCCAACAGGGTGGCTGTGGCGCATGTCGCGGTGAGCATATTTCTGATGTGTCGCATCATTTATCGATTCTTCAGGTTGCCGACCCTGACCGCAAAGATCGGTCAGGGTCGGCACATGGTTTACGGGCAGCCCGCCTTCAGGGAAGCGTTCTGGTTGTACGTGTACCAGAGCTGCCCGTAGGAGCTGTCGCCGAAGTAGTCGATGTTGCCACCGTAGTTGGAGTTGTAGTAGACCCACATGGAACAGTGCGAGCCGTAGATCTCCGCAGACGCGGCATTATTCTTCACCGCTTGCCCCGCACCGGAACCTGAGGAGTCGAAGGTGTAGCCCGCGAGGTCCGGTATGGCGAGTGTGATCTTGGCGTTGTTGTCGTCGTAGGCGCGGGTGAACTTGGCGCCCGACTGGCCCGAGCCGTAGTAGAGACATACGTGACTGGAGGCGCACCGGCCCGTGTGCCCCAATGTGTCCGACGAATTGTGAATGTCGGCGAACGCGGTGCCCTGAGTCGCCCCCAGGAGGGTCGTCAGAAGTGCAGCGCCGGCGACAAGGGCTCTTTTTGCCTTCACTGAAATACCTCCGCTGTCATGCACATGCATGTCCATTTTCAAGATCACAAGCTACCGAGCGCATGGATCGGAGTCAATGGACAGGAGATGTGCTTGCGAGGTGGGGTCAGTTCTCGGCGACAAATAAATAAGGTCCGGTCCAAAGTGGGCAAACATCCCCCGACGGTGATCCGCGGTGGTGCCGACGGCAGCGCGGGCGGCCCCACGAAGTGGCCGCCCGCGCTGTCCGAAGCGGGGTCCGGGGCCTCACGCCCAGGGATCGCTCAGTTGCCCGAGACGGTGACCTTCTCGTCGTTCTTCAGCTCGTCCACCAGCGTCTTCACCTTCGCCTTGTCCCAGACGAGGTTGCCGCCGACGGAGCCGGAGACGGGCATGTTCAGGGACGTGCCGTCGCCGCCGTTGACGCCCTTCATCGCCCAGAACATCGAGGCCAGGTCGAACAGGCCCATGTCCTTGTCGACGCTGAGGGAGTCCAGGCCCGCGCCCATCGTCGGGTAGAACTTGAAGGGGTTCAGCACGGTCGACGGCGTCGCCACCTGGTGGGCCAGCGCCGCGAGGAACTTCTGCTGGTTCTTGGTCCGCTCCAGGTCGGAGGCGGCGAAGGCGTGCCGGGTGCGGACGAAGGCGAGGGCCTGCTCACCGTTGAGGGTCTGCTCGCCCGCCTGGAAGTCGGCGCCGGAGTACTTGTCCTTGAAGCCCTTGTCGATCTTGATGTCGACGCCGCCGACCGCGTCCACGATGTTGGCGAAGCCGGCGAAGCCGATCTCCACGTAGTGGTCGATGTGCAGCCCGGTGTTGTACTCCACGGTCCGGGTCAGCAGGGTCGGGCCGTCCTCGGCGTAGGTCGCGTTCAGCTTCGCGTGCCGGCCGGTGGCGGGGTACACCTTGCCCGAGGTGGAGCCCTTGTAGGAGGGGACGACCACGTCGGAGTCGCGGGGCAGGGATATCAGGGTGTCGCCGTTGGAGCCGACGTGCAGGATCATCACCGAGTCCGTGCGCTGGCCCTCGGCCGACCCCGTGTGGAGTCTCTTCTTGTCCTCGCTCGTCATGCCCTTGCGGCTGTCGGAGCCGACGATGAGGTAGTTGGTGCCCTCCCCCTCGGAGGGGCGGTCGATCACCTGGGAGAGGTCGACGTCCCGGTTCAGCTTGGAGTCGGCCCAGAAGTAGGTGGCCACCGAGGTGACGACCAGCACGGTGGCCAGGGTGATCGCGCCGACCTTGATCCGGCGGCCCCAGTTGGGCGCCGGGCGGGGTGCGCGAGTGCCGGCCGGGGCGCCGGGGCCCCCCGGGCCGCCACCGCCGTACACCTGGCCGGTGTTGTAACCGCTGTCGTAGCCGTCGTGGCCCTGGCCGTCGACGTACGACGGCTGCCGGGGCACACCGCCGCCGTACTGCGGCGCGGGAGCGCCGGGCGGCGGCGCGGCCGGGCGTCGTACTTGCCGCATCACGCGCGGGCCTTCCGGCTGCGCACCGGCGCTGCCGCGTCCGTAGCGGGGGCCGCGCTCGTCGTCGGACCATCCTTCGGGCCAGTCATTCATGCGCCCCAGTGTGCAGGGTGCCCACTGATGCCTTACAAGGGTTGTCGGAAAATCGGAGCGCCTCTGTTGCGAACCCGACATAAATTCCGCGAAAGCCGCTTCGGCATAAGGTGGGGGACATGACAGACCAGGCGCCCGCCGCTTCTCCGGAGATTCCGGGCAAGCCCACTTCCGCTTCCCGCACCACCCTCAGCCACATCATGACCCACAACGACACCAACCTGCTGGGTACGGTGCACGGTGGTGTGATCATGAAGCTCGTCGACGACGCCGCGGGCGCCGTGGCGGGCCGCCACTCCGGCGGGCCCGCCGTCACCGCGTCCATGGACGAGATGGTCTTCCTGGAGCCGGTGCGCGTCGGCGACCTGGTGCACGTCAAGGCCCAGGTGAACTGGACCGGCCGCACCTCCATGGAGATCGGCGTGCGGGTCCTGGCCGAGCGCTGGAACGAGTCCGCGCCCCCCACCCAGGTCGGCTCCGCCTACCTCGTCTTCACCGGAGTCGACGCCGACGGCAAGCCGCGCCAGGTCCCACCGGTCCTCCCCGAGACCGAACGCGACCGCCGCCGTCACCAGGAAGCCCAGATCCGCCGCACCCACCGCCTCGCCCGCCGCCGGGCCATCCGGGAGCTCCGCGAACGCCGTGCGGCGGAGGGCATCACCGACTGAACGCCCGCACTGAGCGCCGGCCAACAGCCCTGTCCGACCGTCGCCCCGCCCAGCCTCGCCGGGTGCTGGAGGGCAGCCGTGCCGCACCCCCCTACCCGTCCGGGCCGCGCTACGCCTCCCCGGAGCACACCACCTCGTCCCCCCGGACCACCGGGGCGTCCGGGGTGGCGATCTGAGGGGGCTTCACCGGGTGGACGGACTTCCAGTCGGCGCCGGCGGTCACGCGGAGGACGGGACCGAGGCCGGGGGTCGTGTGGAGTTCGCTGCCGGGGAGGGCGACGGCGAGGGAGCGGGCGGAGCGGTCCCAGCGGGGGTCGTAGGAGATGACCGTGCGCGCGGCGGGATGCGCCGCGGTCACCGGCCTGCGGGTGGTGGCGAAGCCGGTCGCGGCGAGGGCCGCGTCCACCTTGCGGCCGAGCCCCGCCGTGCCGGTGCCGTTCTCCACCCGGACCCGGACCGTGTGCGGGTCCACCTCGACGGTCGTGGCCGCCGGGGCCTTCGTCGCCGGGTGGGCGCCGAGCGGCTTGTCGTCGCGCAGGTTCGTGAAGAGCTGCTCGGACTTGACCGGGTCCCACTTCAGGGTCGAGCCGACGCCCTTCACGGCGAACCCCATCTGCCCGATGGGCACGGTGGTGAACTCCGAGGACGAGGGCGAGAAGTTCCGCATGGCCCGGCCGAGGTCGAGCAGCTCGTCCGTGCCGAACCCGTTGTCCGCCCGCACCGAGCCGAGCACCGCCCGCGTCACGTCCCGGAACCGCATGGGGTTGAACAGCACCCCAGAGGAAGTGGCCCGCTCGATCAGCGCCGCCATGAACCGCTGCTGGCGCTGCATGCGGCCCAGGTCGCTCGCCCCGTCCACATGCCGGGCACGGACGTACTGGAGCGCCTCTCCGCCGCCCAGGGTGTGCGGGCCGGGCGCGAGGTCGAGCCCGGTGTAGGAGTCCTTCAGCGGGGTCGGGGTGCAGATCTTCACCCCGCCGAGCACGTCCACCGTCTTCATGAAGCTGGTGAAGTCGACCTCCAGATAGTGGTCGATCTTCACATGCGTCATTGCCTCCACCGTGCGCACGGTGAGCTGCGGGCCGCCCTCGGCGTACGCCGCGTTCAGCTTCGTCGGGTGCGCGTGGTGCCGCTCACCGGTGGTCTGGTCGACGTGCTCGGGCACCTCGGTGTACGAGTCGCGCGGCAGGCTCACCACACTGGCCCGCTCCCGGTCCTCCGAGATGTGCACGATCATCATCGTGTCGGTGCAGTGGCAGGGCGCGCCGCCCAGCCTGTACGCGCGCCGCTCCGCCTCGGTGATCTTGTCCCGGCCGTCCGTGCCGACCAGCAGCACGTTCATGCCGTGGCCCGCGCGGGGCCGGTTCTTCATGTCCTTGAAGGCGTCGACGCGGGCGATGCCGGAGTCCAGGCCGGAGACCACCGCGTGGCCGATCCCGGCGGAGGCGAGCACCGTCACCGACAGCGCGGACACCACCCGCACCGCCCAGCGCGGCCGCCGCCTGCGGGCGAGCGGAGCCCGTCGCACCCTGCCTGCCGGCCGCGGCCGGCGCGGCGGCCTGGGAGCGCCCCCCGCACCCCGGACGGACGGGGCGGGGGGCCGAGGCGGTCTGGGCAAGGGACACCTCCGGGATGCGGCCGTACGTGGGAATGTGATCACCGTAGGCCGATACGATCTCCAGCCCGCGTCGCGGCCGCGGCGGCGCGCAACGGTGTCCCCCATTCGCGGTAACGTGAGCCCTCTATGAACGCCAAGCCCGACGTGCGGCAGCCCGCCGTGTCCGTGATCATGCCCGTGCTCAACGAGGAGCGGCATCTGCGCGGCGCCGTCCGGGCGATCCTCGCGCAGGAGTACGCCGGCGACATGGAGGTCGTGATCGCCCTCGGTCCGTCGTCGGACCGTACGGACGAGATCGCGGCCGAGCTGGTGGCCGAGGACCCCCGCGTGGTCACTGTCCCCAACCCCACCGGCCGGACCCCCGCCGCGCTGAACGCCGCGATCAGGGCGTCCCGGCACCCGGTCGTCGTCCGCGTGGACGGCCACGGCATCCTCTCGCCGAACTACATCGCCACCGCTGTACGGCTCCTTGAGGAGACCGGCGCGCAGAACGTCGGCGGCATCATGCACGCCGAGGGCGAGAACGACTGGGAGCACGCGGTCGCCGCCGCGATGACCTCCAAGATCGGCGTCGGCAACGCCGCCTTCCACACCGGTGGCGCGGCCGCCCCCGCCGAGACGGTCTACCTCGGGGTGTTCCGCCGTGAGGCGCTGGAGCAACAGGGCGGATACAACGAGGAGTTCATCCGCGCCCAGGACTGGGAGCTGAACTTCCGCATCCGCGAGGCGGGCGGCCTGATCTGGTTCTCGCCCGAGCTGCGCGTCTCCTACCGGCCGCGCCCGAGCGTCAAGGCGCTGGCCAAGCAGTACAAGGACTACGGCCGCTGGCGGCACGTCGTCGCCCGCTACCACGAGGGCTCCATCAACCTCCGCTACCTCGCCCCGCCGGCCGCCGTGTGCGCCATCGCGGCGGGCGTGGTGGTCGGTGTGGCCCTGACCCCCTGGGGCTTCCTGGTCCCCGCCGGCTACCTGGCCGCCATCGCCGCGGGCTCGATACCGGCAGGCAAGGGCCTCCCCCTCAAGGCCCGCCTCCAGATCCCGGTCGCCCTCGCCACCATGCACATGTCCTGGGGCTTCGGCTTCCTGACCAGTCCCAGGTCCCTGGCGAAGCGCGTCATCGCGTCCCGCCGCCCGGCGGTGCTCGAACCCCGGTAGTGACGATGCGAGAAGGGCCCCTCCCGCAGCGGGGAGGGGCCCTTCTCGCATCGGGCGGCTACCAGCGGTACGGCTTGTACACGTCCATGCAGGACTTGTCGTCCGAGCCGTTGATGGCGTCCGTGCCGGTGGGGAGGTCGCCGGCCTTCGGGGCGGCCTTCCTGGGGTACGTGTCGCCGGTGCGCCAGTCCGCGCCGACCACGACGGTCACGCCGGAGACGTCGGTGGAACGTTCCACCTGCTTCACCGGGATGCCCAGCGCCTTGGCCACGGCCTGGGCGTCGCCCTCCAGGTCGGCGCTCGGATAGCGCACCACCGTCTCCTCGGCGGCCGGCGCGGCCGTGGTGTCCGCCTGGGCCTGGCCGTACCCCTTGGCGCCCAGGGCGCTCGCCACCGCGCGGGCGCGGCCGCCGACCGGGGCCAGGGTGTCGCTGCGGGTGCCGTTCTGCACCTGCACCCCGAGCCGCTCGGGAGCCGCCGAGGGCGCCTTGGCGGGCTCGGCGTCCGCGACCGTCTTCTTGGCCGGCTTGCCGTTCTTGTCGAGGGAGACGTCCTCGCGGAGCATCTGCCACAGCTTGTCGGCGCTGCCCTGGGCGGGAAGCACATGCGAACTGTTCTGCGGATCCTCGATGTTCGGCATCGTCACCGACGTGATGCGGTTGGTCGGCACCGCCTTCAGCTCCATGCCGAGGTCGTACAGCTTCTTGACGCTGCTGATCTCGTCGGACACGGTCAGGGACTTGGTGGCCGCCTCGGCGAGGTCCATCAGCCGGCCGCTGTCGGTGAAGACGTTCTGGCCCTTGAGGGTGCGGATCATCGAGTTCAGGTACATGTGCTGGGCGCGGGCGCGCATCACGTCGCTGCCCCAGGCGTGCCGGGTGCGCAGCCACTGCAGGGCCTGCTCGCCCTTGACCTTGTGCGTCCCCGCCGTCATCTTCAGGCCGGACCCGCCGCGCTGGGCGGCGGTGGAGCGGTCCCAGACGTTCTGGTTGACGCACACGTCGACCCCGCGGATCGCGTCCGCCATCCGCACCACACCGGCGAAGTCGATCGTCATCCAGTGGTCGATGTAGACCCCGGTGAGGTTCTCCCAGGTCGCCAGCGTGCAGCCGGCGCCGCCGCGGGCGAGCGTGGTGTTGATGATGTCGTTGGTCGCCGGGTAGACCCGTCCGGTCTTGGCGTCCTTGCACTCGGGGATGTCCACGCGGGTGTCGCGGGGGATGCTCACCATGGCGGCGCTCTTCCGGTCCGCGGAGACGTGGATCAGCATCTGCACGTCACCGAGGGGCGGGTTGTCGCGGTTGTCCTTGCTGCCGCCGAGCTTGACGTTCTCCGCGGAGGCGCGGCTGTCGGAGCCGATCAACAGGATGTTCAGCGGGGTCTGGCCGTCCGCGTTGGGCCGGGTCCGCTGGGCCCGCGAGTCGTCGCTGCCGCTGCGCGCGCCCCTTTGGATGTTGCCGTTGAGGTGCTGGTAGTACAGGTATCCGGCGCCGGCCGTGCCGAGTATCAGCAGCGCCAGCACACTCGCCGACCAGCGCAGCGCGCGCCGCCCGCCCCGCTTCGCGCCGCGGCCGCCGCGCCGCCTCGGGCCTCCGTCGCGCGGGCCCCCGGCCCTCGGCGCGCGCTCCCTGGTGTCCTGCGCCACCGAACCCCTCCCCCGAACCCGACTTTGCGACAACTCCCCGTCCTTCCACCACACACGCAGCAAACGGGCCCGTCCCGCGCCGGGTTAGACGCACGACGGGCCCATTGGGTTACCTAGGAGGCGCACTCCACCTTGTCGGCGGTGGACTTCTCACCCACATCCGGCGCCTTCGCCGGAGCCGTGAGCGAGACGCCCGCGCCCTTGAAGTCCTTGCCCAGCGTCAGCGACATCGTGGGCAGACCCTGAGCGTTGGTGACGCTCTTGCCCGGCTTCAGCGCCGAGCCGGACAGGCCCATGAGGGCGGCCAGTTCACGTGCCTGCGGTGCCTGGTCGGGCGCGTACTCCAGCGTCGTCCTGCTCACCCCGGCCGGAGCGTTGCCCGCGTTCTCCGACTTGAGGATGCCCTTCTCGGTCTGCATCCAGTTCACGACGTCCTGCGCGGCGCCGTCGGCCGCGCCGCCGTTCATGATGCGCACCCGCACGTCGGAGGGGGCCGACCTGGTGCCCTTGAGCCGGGCGGCCTGGGCGTCCTTGGCGGCCTTCTCCTTCTTCTTGACGTCGGTGAAGGAGACGTCGTTGTTGATGGCGTCGAAGACGGGTGGCCCCAGTTCGGGGTTGACGATCACGGTCTTGTGGACCACGCCGTCCGCGGGGTTGTCCTTCACCGGCACCGTGAGGAAGGTGATGTTCTTCGGCGGCACCTTCTTCATCTCCAGCGCGATGTCCTTGAGCGTGCTCACGGATTTGATGCCCTTGTCGACGGTGAGCGCGTTGGTCGCCGCCTCGGCGAGGTCCAGCAGCTTGCCGGGGTTGGTCAGGGTGTCGCTGGAGGACATGTCCCGCATGAGCGACCCCATGAACTGCTGCTGCACCTTGATCCGGTCCAGGTCGCCCGCGTTGCCCCAGGCGTGCCGGGTACGGACGAAGGCCAGCGCCTGCTCGCCCTCGATCTTGGACTCGCCGGCGGGCAGCCGCAGGTGGGAGTCCTTGTCGTTGACCGGGTGCTTCAGGCAGACCTTGACGCCGCCGACCGCCGAGGTCAGCGTCTTGACCGCGTTGAAGTCGACCATCATGAAGTGGTCCGGCGTGATGCCCGTGACCGCCTTCACCGTGCGCATGGTGCAGCCCGGGTCCCGGCCCTCCTGGCCGAGGCTGGTGTTGAAGCGGACCTGGCTCGAGCCGGGGATGACCTTCCTGCTGCCGTCGGGCTGGAGGGTCTCGCAGTCCGGCACGTCCACGATCATGTCGCGGGGGATGCTCAGCGCCGTCGCGTTGGTGCGGTCCTTGGCGACGTGCAGCAGGATGTTGGTGTCCGCGTGGCCGACGCTGTTCTTGTCGCCGTAGCCCTCGTTGCCGGCGCCGGTGCGCTTGTCGGTGCCGATGATCAGTATGTTGAAGGCGTCGTCCTTGCTGAAGCTCTGCTTCGCCGCGTTGCCGACGTCGGTCGCGGAGACGTTGCCCTCGAGATGCTTGAGGTAGAGGTAGCCCGCCGAGCCCGTGGCGACCAGCACCAGCGCCAGGCCCCCGCCGGTCCAGGCCACGACCTTCTTGGCCTTCGACTTCTTCTTCACCGGGCGCCGGTTGCGCCGCCCCGGCGGCGGCTCCGGCTCGGCCCCCCTGCGGCGGCGCGGCTGCGGCACCTCGGCGCCGCGCTCCGGAGCCTCCCGTACCGCCGCACCGCCCCGGCCGCGTTCGGCCTCGGGATCGGCGGGACGGCCGCGCCGGGAGGCCCGCGGTCCCGGAACCGGCGACTGCGGTGCGGAATTGCCCAGTCGCAGTTCGTATTCGCCGGTGTTCGGATTGAGTACCCACTGGTCTGCGGGGTCGATGTTCTCCGCCCGCCCACGGCTCTGCGCGTCCACGGTTGTCCGAATCCTCCGTCGGGGCCACGCGGCGCCTTCCCCCTCGTAGGCGCTCGGGTCTCGGTGAAACGGTGCGCGGTCGGAGGACGGACCTCACGAGCCGGGTGCACCGGATCGCTCACACTATCCGCCCTGTTCAGGGTCGAGCGACGCCGGTGACGAATTCCACGTTCTTAGAACTGGGCAATCCAGCTCATTCCTCTGAACAAAAGTTCGCCGATTTGGTGTGAGGATTACTCACACGTGTGCGCGGCGGCCGTGCTGCCCCGGTAGGTGGGGGTGGCCGAAGGGGAGTTTCCCGCGCTGTCGCCGGGGGATTTACCGCCGGTATACGGTGAAGTGTCCGCCACCTCGACGGGCCGGTCCGCCCGCAGCCGGGCGAACAGTTCCCCGGCCTCCGGCTGCACCAGTTGGTCACGGTCGGAGTCGTATACATACGCCTCCCGCGGAGCGGTGAGGAACCGCACATGTTCGGTGGGGATCTCACGCACCCCCCGGACCAACTGGTACAAGCCGCGCAGACTGGCCAGTTCGGGATCGGTGGTGAGCGCCGAGGTCGCCGCGTCCAGCACCGGGTACAGCTTCACCGGGTTCAGCAGGACGCCGTCACTGCGCACCTTCTCCACCAGCGCGCCGAGAAACCGCTGCTGGCGGTCCATCCGTTCGGTGTCGCTGCCGTCCCCGAGCGTCTTGCGGGCCCGCACGTAGCCGAGCGCCTGCTCGCCGTCGAGGGTGACCCGTCCCGCCGGCAGCTTCAGCCTGGCCGCCTTGTCGTCGATCGGCTCCCGCAGGCACACCGGCACTCCGTCCACGGCGTCCACCATCTGCTTGAACCCGCTGAAGTCGACGACCATGTGGTGGTCGACCCGGATGCCGGTCAGCTCCTCGACGGTGCGGATGGTGCAGGCCGAACCACCGACCTGAAAGGCCGTGTTGAGCATGGCGAACGACGGTTCGGTCCGCCCGCCGCCGGTGCGCGGGCAGGCCGGGACGCGCACCATCAGGTCGCGGGGGAGCGAGACGGCGGTGGCGCTGCGCCGGTCGGCCGCCAGGTGGAGCAGGATCGTGGTGTCCGAGCGTTCCGCGCCCGAGTCCCGCCCGTACTGCCCGTTGCCGTCCCCGGCGCGGCTGTCGGTGCCGATCAGCAGGATGTTCTGCGCACCCGACACCAGCGCGGTGGGCCGCTCCTTGTCATAGCGGGCCAGCTCCCGCGCGGCCGCCTCGTCGGGGGTGATGTTGTCGCTGAGCCGGGCGTACAGCGCCCAGCCGGACCCGCCCGCCGCCAGGAGCAGTACGGCCGTGCCGAGCGCGCCGCCCCTCAGCCACCGCCGCCGGCGCCGCCGCGCGAGCCCGTGCCCGGTGGCCGAGGCTCCGGGCACGGCCGGATCGTCCGCGCTCTCGGGCACGGCGGCACCACCCCTCGCGGTCGTCCGGGCGTCAGTCCTGTTCCTACGACCATGGCCGCGCAGACGGCTCCGGGGCGCCCTTTACTGGGCCGAACGAGGCATGCCCCAGGGCCTGTCCGACCCTTCGCGTCGTCGTCCGGAGCGCGGCAGACCGGAAGGGTCGGACCCGCCCTAGGGTCGTTCGTTTGGATCAGGCCGGATCAGGGCGCGGTGCCAGACCCCCGCGAGCCCGGCAAGATCCGAACGAGAGGCCCTAGTGCCGGGAGGCCGTCACCCGCTCGGTGTCGATGCGCTTGGCCAGGGCGTCGGCGGGCAGCCTGTCGAGGTTGCGGCACAGCACCACCGAGCCCCCGGCGGCCAGCGGCGCGTACAGCCCCGCGCTCAGCCCGGCCCAGGTGTCGTACGGCAGCCCCGACAGCAGCCGGGAGCCCGGCCCGGTCAGGTCGAGGCCGGGGGCGTCGGCGAGCGCCCGCTCCACCACCTCGGCCCCGCTGAACTCGGCCCCGGCCACGATCAGCGCGGGCTCCTCCGGGTCCACCGGCGCGAAGGGGGCGAAACGGTCGCCCTGCCCCGGTACTTCGGCGGCGTAGTCCATGAAGCCCTCCGGCACCTGAGGGAACCGCCCGCCCAGCGGACGCAGCGCCAGCGCGACCCGCTCACCCCGGCAGGCCCGCGCCTCCTCGAGGGTGTCCGGCCCGCTCACCACCACGTCGGCGGCGGCCGGGTCCCCGGAGACGTCGGCCACCGCGCCCACCGACGAGCACGCCAGCAGCCACACGGCCGTCTGCCAGTGCGCGGGCAGCAGCAGCGCCACCCGGTCGCCGGGGGCCACGGACAGCTCGCCCTGGAGCAGATTGGCGGTCTTGGCCACCCAGTTGGCGAAGGTGGCGACGGACAGCTCGACGCGTTCGCCCGTGGCGTCGTCGTAGAAGGTCACCAGGGGGCGTCCGGCGTCCGCGGCGAGCGCGGAACGCAGCAGGCCGGCTGGGGTGCGATCGGTGGCGTTCATCCGCGCAAGGGTACGCGGGCGGAGCCGCGCCCGACGGCCGCTCAGCACCGGTGCCCACGCCCGGTGTGGGACGGCCACTCGCCCGTGCGGACGCGTACGGCCGGGGGACGGCGCCGGCCGATCCGCCCGACACCGCGCGGCCATCGAAAGCCGGCCCCGCACCGTCTGCCTACACTGGCCGGCCGAAAACGAGACGTTCCGCCGGTCCCGGCAGGAAGCGGAGACGACAGGTGACAGAAGCGATCCTCCTGGTCGGCGGCAAGGGCACGCGGCTGCGGCCGCTCACGGTGCACACGCCCAAGCCCATGGTCCCGGCGGCCGGGGTGCCGTTCCTCACGCATCAGCTGGCGAGAGCGAGAGCCGCGGGCGTGGACCACATCGTCCTCGCCACCAGCTACCTCGCCGAGGTCTTCGAACCCCACTTCGGCGACGGCTCCGCCCTCGGCCTCCACCTGGAGTACGTCACCGAGAAGGAGCCGCTCGGCACCGGCGGCGCCATCCGCAACGTCGCCGAACGGCTGCGCTCCGGCCCGGACGAGCCCGTCCTGATCTTCAACGGCGACATCCTCACCGGCCTCGACATCCGGGCCCTGGTCGGCACCCACGAGTCCACCGGCGCCGACGTCTCCCTGCACCTGACCAAGGTCACCGACCCCCGGGCCTACGGACTGGTCCCCACCGACGAGACCGGCCGCGTACTGGCCTTCCTGGAGAAGCCGCAGACGCCGGAGGAGATCGTCACCGACCAGATCAACGCGGGCGCCTACGTCTTCCGCCGCTCCGTCATCGACACCATCCCCGCCGGGCGCCCGGTCTCCGTCGAGCGCGAGACCTTCCCCGGTCTGCTGGCCGCCGGTGCCCACCTCCAGGGCATGGTCGACTCCACCTACTGGCTGGACCTCGGCACCCCGGCCGCCTTCGTGCGGGGCTCCGCCGACCTCGTCATGGGCCGCGCCCCCTCACCCGCCGTACCCGGCCGGCGCGGGGACCGGCTGATCCTGCCGACGGCCCGGGTCGCGCCGGACGCCAAGCTGACCGGGGGCACGGTGGTGGGCGAGGGCGCGTTCGTCGCCGAGGGGGCGCGGGTGTGCGGCTCCACGATCCTGCCGGGCGCGGTCATCGAGCCCGACGCCGTCGTCACCGACTCCCTCATCGGCAGCCGGGCCCGCGTGGGTGAGCGGTCGGTCCTCACGGGTGCGGTGGTCGGGGACGGCGCCGTGGTCGGAGCCGACAACGAACTGCGGGACGGGGTCCGGGTGTGGTGCGACGCGCGCATCCCGGCCGGGGCGGTCAGGTTCTCCTCGGACCAGTGAGCCCGCATCACCACCTGCCGATGTCCGTCTTCCGCATCTTCGGGTGCCGGCGCGGCGGGGTGCTGCCGCTGAGCAGGACATAGCGGGCGGCCCGGTGACGCTGGCCCTCGGGGGCGTACGGCTCCAGCAGGCGCAGCATCTCCGCGTCGTCCGCGTCCCGGTTACCGGCCAGCGCCCAGCCGACGATGCGGGGCAGGTGCAGGTCGCCCGTGGTCACCTCGTCCGGCGCGCCATGGCTGCGCTGCACCACCTCGGCCGAGGTCCACGGGCCGATGCCGGGGACGACCTCCAGCCGGGTCCGCGCCTCGGCCGGGCTCATCCCCACCGTCTGCTCCAGCCGCGCGGCCAGCCGGACGGCCCGCAGGATGGTGGAGGCCCGCTTGTCGTCCACACCCGCCCGGTGCCACTCCCACGAGGGGATCAGCGCCCAGGTCCGGGGCGCGGGCATCACCCGCATCGGGCGCTCGCCCGTACCGGCCGGGCCCGGC
>NZ_MUNH01000206.1:0-381 GCF_002154615.1 Streptomyces recifensis | reverse complement strand
CGGGCAGCCGGTCCAGCAGCCAGTCGGCGCCGGGCCCCCACGCCTCGCCGCGCACCTCGCCGCCGCATGTGTACACGCGCAGCGTGCCCGGCCCGGCGGGGGTGCGGGTGGCCCGCCACACCGACCCGTCGCGGGTCGCGCGGAACGTCGGGTCACCGCCCCCGCGCCGTAGCGGCCCGAGCACCAGACCGAGGTCGTACGGCCCCTGGGGCACCCACGTCCGCGTCCGGGGCCCGGCCGCCTGCCGGGGCACCACGGACGCCGGAACCGCCTCGCGCACGGGCGCGTGCGACGGGGGCCGGGGGGCGAAACGTCCTGCCACGAGAAGAGGTCCTAGGGGTGCGGATGGGGCGGGGGTGCCCTATGAGACTAGGGGATGTC
>NZ_MUNH01000205.1:0-11753 GCF_002154615.1 Streptomyces recifensis | reverse complement strand
TCACAGCCCGCCTGCCCCCAGGCCATCAGCGCGGCCGGGCCGGTCGCCTCGCGCGGCTGCCGGGCGGGCGGCGAGCCGTGGCCCGGCAGGGGGGTGTACGTCAGATGCGCGGGCGTGAGTCCGCCCAGGTCGGCCAGCAGGAACGCGTGGTGCTCCGCGATCGCCGGGGACGACCGCAGCTGCAGCGCCGGACGGTGCCCGCAGGCGCCGCCCGTCCACCGCGGCACCGGCGCGGTCACCCCGTCCCGCGCCACCCAGAGCGGTTGCGCGGGGGCGTTCGGACGGGCCAGGTCGCGTACCGAGGACTCCGCCACCCACGGCGCCAGCAGATACCGCAGCGCGCCGCCCCGCTCCTCCAGCACCACAGCCGCGGCCGTGGTCACGTCGGCGTCGTCCGCGCGGGCCAGCGCGAGGCGCTCACCGGTGCCCGACTCCCCGTACCGCACCAGGCGTTGGCCGTCGTGGAACACCACCACCGCGTGCCCGTCCACCGACCCGGCGTACAGCAGCCGCGGTGCGCGCGGCGGGGGATCGGCCGGGGTACCGGGAGCGCGGTCCACCCGTGTACCGGACGGCGGATGGGCCCACACGGCCAGCGCCCGGTCCAGCAGCGCGCGGTCGCGCACCCGGTCCCCGCGCGGGGGCCAGGCGGTGAAGTCCACTCGCGAGGTGTCCGCCCACGCACCGGGATCGACCCGGATCAGATCGCCGGACCGGGGCATGTGGACGTCCGGCGTGTCCGGTGCCGACCGGGTGACGGCGGCCAGCCCGCCGGCCGCGAGGGCCCCCGCCAGCACGGAGAGCGCGGCCACGCGCACCCGGCGGCGACGGCGGACCAGGTCGGTGGGGCGGGCGCGCAGGGTGCACGCGTCGAACTCGTCCGAGGTGAGCACCGCCGCGGCGGACGCACCGAGCGCGGCGTCCAGCCGGGCAGCCTCCCGTACCGCCATCCGGGCATCCGCGACCCCGGCCGCCTCCAGCACCCCGCGCGCGTGGTCGGCGGTGAGGCCCTCCACGCGGAGGAGGACGAAGGCGGCGCGGGCCGGGGCGGAGAGGTCGGAGAGGGCCTGGCCGAGCGCCATCTCCTCGGCCCCGCCCGAGCGCGGCGCCAGCCGCAGCCCGAACACCACGGGCAGCCGGGGCACCAGCAGCAGGGGTGGCCGGACCCCCTCCGGCCACAGCCGGGGCCGCCGGCACTGGGCGAGCGCCCCGCGCACCACCGCCAGCCGGAGCGAGCGGTCCGGGTCGGCCCCCGGTGAGCGGGCCGCCGGTACGGCGGGCGTGGCGTCGGGCAGGCTGCGTTGCACCAGCGAGTGCGCGGCGAGTACCCGGCGGTGCCGGCCGAGGGACGCCGGGAGGACGAGGTAGGCGAGGCGTACCAGCTCGGCGTACCGCTCGGCGAGTCTGCGCTCGGCGTGCAGCAGGCGGCTGCCCGAACCGTGCGGGGAACGACTGAGCGAGGACAGGACCATCGGGCGACTGCCTTCCACGGCCGGGGGCGTTCGGAGCTGGTGCTACGGCAAACGAGTGAACGCCGCTCGGGTCACCGCGTGCCTCGGCGCCCTGTCCGGCCCTCTCACCCTGTGGTCCACTTCCTGGACACCTCTTGGTGGTGGGCCCCGGCTGAGGTAGAAAAGGGCCCCATGAATCCCATGCCGCTGGTGCGACGCCTGGTCATCGACCTGTGCCGACGCCCGGCCGCGTGTTGTCGCTGACCCCCGCCGTCCGCGCATTCCTGACGGTCCGCTCCGCCCGGTGAGGTGAACCCGGGTCGGTACCAGGCGAGTTGTGTCTCGCAGGACCGGTGTCTCCCGCTGCGCAGGCGGCACTTCGCCGTACCCGCTCATCCACGACGCCGCTGTTACGAGGCCCCCATGGAGGCCGCCCGTGTCCCTTTCCCTGCGCCCGGAGAAGGCCGACCCGCTCCCGGCCGCCGTCGCACCCCGTCCCGCCCGCTCCGCAGGTCGCCTGAGGCGTAGTGCGCTGCCGCTCGGTTCGCTCGTCCTGTTCCTGCTCCTGTGGCAACTCCTCGCGGTGAGCGGCACCTGGAGCGAGACGCTGGTGCCGCCGCCCGCCAGGGTGTGGCGGGCCTTCATCGACGTGTCGACCACGCACGACGGGGTCCGGGGCTACAACGGCACCTATCTCATCGAGCACTTGGGCATCAGCCTGCGCCGCATCGCGTTCGGTGCCGGTATCGGTATCGCGGCCGGAGTGGTGTTCGGGCTGCTGATGGGCACCGTCGGCTGGGTGCGTTCACTCTTCGAGCCGTGGATCACCTTCCTGCGCACGCTGCCCCCGCTGGCGTACTTCTCCCTGCTGATCATCTGGCTCGGCATCAACGAGGAGCCGAAGATCACCCTGCTGGCCGTGGCCGCGTTCCCGCCGGTCGCCGTCTCCACCACCACGGCCGTGGCCGCCGTGCCCAAGGCGCTCACCGAGGCCGCCCGCGCGCTCGGCGCCTCGCGCTGGGACGTCGTACGGGACGTGGTGATCCCCTCCGCCCTGCCGGAGACGCTGACCGGCGTCCGGCTGGCCGTCGGCGTCGCCTACTCCTCCCTCGTGGCGGCGGAGTTGGTCAACGGGCTGCCCGGCATCGGCGGCATGGTCAAGGACGCCGCCAACTACAACAACACCCCGGTCGTGCTCGTCGGCATCATCGCCATCGGCATCTCCGGCCTGATCATCGACGGCCTGCTGCTGCGCCTGGAGCGGGCCGTCGTGCCCTGGCGCGGCCGCACCTGAGAAGCACACCGACTCCCGCGAGAAGAAACGGCACTTCCATGTCTCACGCCCCGCACCGCCCGTCCCGCCGCCAGCTGCTCGCGGGTGCGCTCGCCGTCGCCGCCACCGCTGCGGTCACCGGCTGCTCCACGGACAGCTCCGCCTCGGCCTCCGGCGCCGGGAAACGGCTGCGCATCGGCTACTTCGCCTTTCCCAGCGGCGACTTGATCGTCAAGAACAGAAAGCTGCTGGAGAAGGCGCTGCCGGACCACACCGTCACCTGGATCAAGTTCGACTCCGGAGCCAGTGTCAACCAGGCTTTCCTCGGCAAGTCCCTGGACATCGCCGCGCTCGGGTCGAGCCCGTTCGCGCGCGGGATATCCGGGCCGTCGCCGATCCCGTACAAGGTCGCCTGGATTCTCGACGTGGCGGGGGAGAACGAGGCGCTGGTGGCGCGGAAGAGCACCGGAATCCCGGACGTGGCCGGGCTGAAGGGGCGTACGGTCGCCACGCCGTTCGCGTCGACCTCGCACTACAGCCTGCTGGCCGCGCTGGACAAGGCCGGGCTGAAGCCGTCCGACGTCAAGCTGATCGACCTCCAGCCGCAGGCGATCCTCGCCGCCTGGCAGCGGGGCGACATCGACGCCGCGTACGTCTGGCTGCCCACGCTGGACGAGCTACGCAAGACGGGTAGGCAGCTCACCAGCAGCAGGCAGGTGGCCGGTTCGGGCAAGCCGACCCTAGACCTCGCCGTCGTCTCGGACGAGCTGATCGCCCGCGACCCGAAGGCGATCGACGCGTGGCGCAAGGCCGAGGCGGAGGCGCTGCGGCTGCTGAGGTCCGACCACGAGGGCGCGGTGAAAGCGGTCGCGGCCGAGCTGAACATCAGCGCCGCCGACGCCCGGGCCCAGCTCGCGCAGGGCGTGTTCCTCACCCCGGAGCAGGTGACCTCGGCCGAGTGGCTGGGCACCGACGGCAAGCCCGGCAAGCTGCTGACCTACGTCGGCGACACCGGCCGCTTCCTGGCCGCTCAGAAGCAGATCGACGCGGCGCCCTCCGCGGCCTCCGTCGAGAAGGCGTTCTACCTCAAGGGGCTGCCCGATGTCCTCAAGTGAGCTGGCGGAAGCCCAGGTCGGGTCAGGGGGAGCCGAGGGCGGTGCCGTCCGGCTGGACCACGTCATCCATCGGTACGGTGCCGTCACCGCCGTCGGCCCGGTCGATCTCACCGTGCCCACCGGGGAGTTCCTCGTCCTGGTCGGAGCCTCCGGCTGCGGCAAGAGCACCCTGCTGCGCCTGATCGCCGGGTTCGAGCGGCCCAGCGAGGGCACCGTGCAGGTCTCCGGCACCGATCCCCGCCCCGGCGACACGGCGGGCGTGGTGTTCCAGACGCCGAGGCTCTTCCCGTGGCGCACCGTGCGCGGGAACCTCGACCTGGCCCTGCGGTACGCGGGCGTCGAGCGCGCCCGATGGCCCGAGCGGCGGGCCGAGTTGCTGGCACGGGTCGGGCTGGAGGGCACCGAGGCGCGCCGGGTCTGGGAGATCTCCGGCGGCCAGCAGCAGCGCGTCGCCATCGCCCGCGCGCTCGCCGCCGAGAACCCGCTGCTGCTGCTCGACGAACCCTTCGCGGCGCTGGACGCGCTCACCCGGGAACGGCTCCAGGAGGACGTGCGCCGGATGGCCGCCCAGACAGGGCGCACCACGGTGTTCGTGACGCACTCCGCCGAGGAGGCCGTGTTCCTCGGCTCCCGCATCGTGGTGCTGACCAAGAGCCCGGGGACCGTCGCGCTCGACCTGCCGATCACTCTGCCGCGCGGTGCGGTGGACGCCGAAGAGCTGCGCGGCTCACCGGAGTTCGGGGAACTGCGCGCCGAGGTCGCGCACGCCGTGAAGAGCGCCGCCGCGGTCTGACCGCCGTACCGAGACGAGAAACCAGGTCCCGGACGGGGCCGTACCGGAAAGGACATCCGTATGAGCATCCTCAGCGACCGGCCCGCGGCGACGCGGTTGCCGCTCACCGAGCTGGGCCCGAACATCGGTGCCGAGATCGACGGCATCGAGCTGGCGCGCCTGGACGACGACGGCGTGCTCGCGCTGCGCGAGGCCCTGGTGCGCCACAAGGTCCTCTTCGTGCGGGGACAGCACCTGCTCGACGACGCGGGGCAGATCGAGCTGGGCCGCCGGCTGGGTGAGGTCACCGTCGGGCACCCGGTGCACGACTCCGGCGACGTGCCGCCCGAGGTGTACTCGCTGGACAGCCAGGACAACGGCTTCGCCGACGTGTGGCACACCGACGTCACCTTCGTCGCCCGGCCGCCCGCCGTCTCCGTGCTGCGCGCGGTGGTGCTGCCGCCCACCGGGGGCGACACCAACTGGGCCGACAGCCAGGCCGCGTACGAGTCGCTGTCGCCGGGGCTGCGGGCGCACATCGACACCCTCACCGCCGTGCACGACGGCTCCCGCGAGTTCGGCTACTACCTGGCCCAGCGCCGGCAGGGGAAGGGCAACCTGTGGGAGGGCGAGGTGTTCACGCAGCTCACGCCGGTGGAGCATCCGGTGGTGCGGGTGCACCCGGAGAGCGGGCGAAAGGGGCTGTTCGTGAACCCCGGCTTCACCTCGCACATCGTCGGCGTCTCCGAGCACGAGAGCCGGGGCCTGCTGGACATTCTCTACGCCCACCTCACCAAGCCGGAACATGTGGTCCGGCACCGCTGGCAGCCGGGTGACGTGGCCCTGTGGGACAACCGCAGCACCGCGCACTACGCCAACCGCGACTACGGCGACCAGCACCGGGTGATGCACCGGATCACCCTGCGCGGCGACATCCCGGTGGGGCCGCAGGCGTAAGGACGAAGGGGCTGCCCGGTCGTCGTCCGGGCAGCCCCCTCGTCCATCAGCCCCCGACCCGTGCGCAGTCGACCGGACCCGGCACGTACGGCTCCGGCGGTTCGGCGTCCAGCGCCCGCAGCACCGCCCTGGCCACCGTGTCGTTCTGCCGGAAGGCGGGCGCGTCGGTGCGGGGGCGGGCGAAGGCGGCGATGGCCCGGCTGTCGGTCGGGGCACCCAGGGCGATCCGGCGCGGGTGCGGCCGGCCCAGGCCGGGGTCGATCAGACGGCCGTCGGCGGGGGAGACGGTGATCCGGCCGGACCGGTGCCGGTGCGTGCCGTCGGCCACCACCTCCACCGCCAGCGCGCCGGTGCGGTGCAGGTGCCGCAGCAGCGGGTCCTCGGTGCGGTCCAGGTTCGGACCCGGCAGATACGCCTCGATCAGGGCGGTCGCGTGCACCGTGTGACCCGGCACCGTGGGACTCGTCGCCGTGAAGGTGCCGCTGGCCTCGTCCGTACCGACCCGGATGTCGGCGCCGAGGAAGCGCACCACACCGGCGCGGGACAGCGCGTCCAGCTCCCGCAGCCGGAAGCCGGGCGGTCCGGAGGCGAGGAAGCTGAAGAACCCGTGCCACCAGCCGTCCAGGTCGTCCGCCAGCGAGCGTGCCGTCAGCCGTCCGGAGGCCACCAGTCCGGGCAGTTGGCCGTACAGGGAGAGCAGTGCGAGGAACGCCCCGAGGTCGGCGCTGTGCTCCGGGTCCTCGCGGCGGGCCAGATCATCGCGGGCGTAGGCGCGCAGGTGCTCCTGGAAGGCCGCCGGGGTGTCGAAGACGAGACCGTCCAGCGGCCGGTCCAGCGCCTCGAAGTCCAGCCGGTCGGCCGGGTCGGGTACGGCGGTGGCGACCAGCCCGGCCAACCGGGCCGAGTACCAGCCGAATCGGTCGTACGCGGCCAGGAACTCCGGCCAGGGCATGGCCGTGCGCTCGGGGTGTGCGTGGAACAGCTCGTGGTAGTGGCCGAACCCGATCTCCTTGGCCATCAGCGGCCACACGTCGCGCCGCAGGTCCAGCGGACCGCCCCCCGCGGTCAGCGCGTCGACCGCCTCCGGGCCGAAGTACCGGGGGAGCGGCGGCCGGGGTCCCCGCAGCTGGTAGCCGGTCTTGGCGTGGTACGGCACCCCGCGCCGCGAGCCGACGTGCAGCACGGGTTCGCGGCCGGAGGGCAGGTAGGTCAGGGTGCCGTCCGGCTCGGTCCGGTAGGCGCCGCCCCGGCCCTCGGTGAGCAGCACCATCAGATCGACGAACGCCAGCCCGAAGCCGCGCAGTACGACGTCCTCGCCGGGCCGCAGTCCCGACAGGTCCGCGTCGGCGGAGAAGGCGGGCGGCAGATGGAAGCGCCCGTGCCGCCGGGCGAAGTCCGCGTGAACCCGGTGCGCCGGGGCGGGGGTCGAGCCGAGATGCCCCTGGGTCAGTATCACCAGGTCGGCGCGGAGCGGGTCGCTGCGGCCGGCCAGCCGGACCTCCTGGGGGCCGTCGGCCGGACCGGTGACCGAGGTCGCGGTGGTGCGGTGCCACTCGACGGTCACCGAGGGCGGCAGATCGGCCAGCGCCCGGCGGAACACCCAGTCCAGATACGCGCTTTGGGCCCGACGGGTCGGGAAGTCGGCCGGGCCCAGGGTGCGGAGCTCGGCGAGCACCTCCGGGTCGGCCGGTTCCGCGTACGGCGTGAAGCGCGGGGCGTCCGGGTCGGCGAACTGGGCCGCCCACTCGGCCAGCGAGGGGCCGGGGCGCACCGGGCCGTCCACGGTGGAGGTCTCGTCGGTGAACATGGTGACGTCCTCGGCCATGGAGTTCATCCGCAGCAGCGGCGACTGCTCGTGCCGCCAGACCCGGCCCGGACCGGGTGGATGCGGATCCACCAGATGGACACGCAACTCATGCTCTGCCGACCACAGTTCGGGCGCGTTGGCGCCGATGCGCTCCAGCAGCCCGGTGGCGCGAGGTCCCGCGCCGACGATCACCAGGGTGCGCGTGGTCACCGGTCACCGCCGAGGGGGGCGCGGCGGGTCCGGGCGCGCAGCACGGTCAGCCAGGGGCCGAGCCGGGCGAGCGGACTCGGCGCCAGGGCGCGGGCGGCGCCCCGGCCGTAGTACCGCTCCACGTGGTACTGGCCCACACTGAGCACCGACGTCACCGCGATGTACCAGACGGTGGCCACCAGCAGCAGCGGGATGACCTGGTAGGTCCGGTTGTAGATCAACTGGACGGAGAACAGCAGGTCGTGCACGGCCAGCACGCTGACGATGCTGGTGCCCTTCAAGGTGCCGATCAGCATGTTCCCGGCCGTCGGCACGATGGAGCGCATCGCCTGCGGGACGACGATCCGGCGCAGGGTGCGCCAGCTGCCGAGGCCCAGCGCCTGCGCCGCCTCTGTCTGCCCGGCGTCCACGGAGAGGATGCCGCCCCGGACCACCTCGGCCGCGTACGCCGTCTCGTGCAGTGTGAGGCCGATCAGCGCGGTCAGGGTCGGCCCGAGCAGGTTCACCGTCCTGACCGTGACGAACTCGGGGCCGAACGGGATGCCGATGCCGAGCGTCGGGTACAGCGCGCCGATGTTGAACCAGAACAGCAACTGCACCAGCAGCGGCGTCGAGCGGAAGATCCATACAAAACCCCAGCTCAGGGTGCGCAGCACGGGGTTGGCGGAGAGGCGGAGCACCGCGATGCCGGTGCCGAGCAGGAACGCCAGCACCATCACGGCGGCCGTCAGCCACAGGGTGAGCAGCAGCCCGTCGAGCACGGCGGCGGTGGTGAAGTACTGCCCCACCACCTGCCACTGGAAGGCGTCGTTGCGCACCACGGAGTTGAGCACCATGGCCAGGACCAGCAGTGCGACGGCCGCGGCGATCCAGCGGCCGAGGTGGCGGCGCGGCACGATCCGGGGCAGCTCGGTGTCGTCGGAGGGCGGCGCGGCCGCGGGGGGCTTCAGCAGGGAGGGAGAGGTGACATCGGAAGGCGTGGCCATCGGTAGACGCTCCGGGGAGGGAGGTGCGGACGTGGGCGACCGTCCGGTGGCACACGTACTCGCGTACGGTGCGGCCGGTGGCCTGCGTCGTCACGTGCCGCGTCCCTCAACGCGACCGGATGAGCCCGCCGCGTGACAGGCCCGTCCGCCGTCGATCGTATGGGTGTACCGCACATGTCTGTCAACCACACCTCCGCAACCACAGCGGACACGGCGTCGGTTGTGGTCCGACATGCGGTCATGGGTTGACGAAAAGCGAGATGCGCTGCTCAATTGACCGCATGGATGCCCAGCAGCGCTTGGTCACGCGCGATCACATCGACTTCGGTCGAGTGTGGTCGTCCTCGTGTTGCGCCTGACTCGGCAGCGGGCCGTCTGACCGGCCCTTTCCCTCCGCCGGCTTGAGCCCCGGCGCGGGCCGATGCCCACCCTTCCGCGCGCTGCCGCCGCACCGTCCCACTTTCACCCGACGCCCGTCGTCGTCACGCCGCTTTTTTGACGATCCATCAACTTCTGCACTGCGCAAGGCAGTTCAGTCCTGCACGCCTGCGCTTTCTCGCCGGAAAGGCTCACTCATGCCAGTGGAGTTCCTCGGCATAGCCGCGACCAACGACGGCTCCGAAACCACCCCGCGCTCGGGCGCGGCCTTCGACCGGGACTACACCCTCCGCCTCGCCCGGGCCCACGAGGACCACGGCTGGGACCGGGTGCTGTTCGCCTACGGCTCCGGCTCCCCGGACCCCGCGCCCGCCGCCGCGTACATCGCCGCCCGCACCGACCGGCTGCAGCTCCTGCTCGCCCACCGGCCCAACGTCTCGTACCCCACCTTCGCCGCCAAGACCTTCGCCACCCTGGACCAGATCAGCGACGGCCGGCTCACCGTCCACTTCATCACCGGCGGCAACGACCACGAGCAGCGCCGGGAGGGCGACACCCTCACCAAGGACGAGCGGTACGCCCGCACCCGCGAGTACATCGGGATCGTTAAGAAGATCTGGACCACCCACGAGGCGTTCGACCACGAGGGTGAGCACTACCGGTTCCACGACTTCGTCAGCGATGTCTTCCCCGTCCAGCAGCCGCGCCCCGGCGTCTCGTTCGGCGGCTCATCGGCCGCCGCCTACGCCGCCGGAGGCGCCGAGGCCGACATCTACTGCCTGTGGGGCGAACCGCTGGCCGAGACCGCCGCGCAGATCGAGAAGGTCAAGGCCGCCGCCCGTGAGGCCGGCCGCACCGAGGTGCCCCGCATCCAGGTCGCCTTCCGCCCGATCATCGCCCCCACCGAGGAGCTGGCCTGGGAGAAGGCACACCGCACGGTCGGCGCGATCAAGCAGCGCCGCGAGGCGGGTCTCGTCCGCCACCACCGCAGCGGAGCCCCCGAGAACGCCGGCTCGCAGCGCCTGATCGCCATCGCCGAGGCGGGCGAGCGCTACGACCGCGCCCTGTGGACCCCGACCGCAGCCGCCACCGGCGGCGCGGGCAACTCCAACGCCCTGGTCGGCACGCCGGAGACGGTCGCCCAGGCCCTCCTCGACTACTACGACCTCGGCGTCGACATCCTCTCCGCGCGGGGCTACGACCTGCTCGGCGACGCCATCGACTTCGGCCGCCACGTCATCCCGATCGTCCGCGAGGAGGTCGCCAAGCGGGACGCCGCCCGCGCGGGCGGCACCGGACCGCTCACGGCGGTGGGCGAGTGACCCTGCCCGCCCTCTCCACACGGTCCGTCGTCCACGTACCCGTCTCCGACCCGCGCGTACGGCCCCTGCTGCGCGAACTCGGCGAGGAGTACTCCGCCCGCTACGGCAAGGACGCGCACGCCGAACTCGCCCGCTACCCCGACGAGGAGTTCACCGCGCCGCACGGCGGTGTCCTCCTGCTGATCCTCGAGGGCGGCGAACCCGTCGCGGGCGGCGCCTTCCGCCGGTACGACGAGGCCACCGCCGAACTGAAGCGGATCTGGACCCACTCCGGCCACCGCCGCCGGGGCCTGGCCCGCGAGGTCGTCGCCGAGCTGGAACGCGAGGCGCGCGCCCGCGGCTACCGGCGGATCTACCTGACCACCGGACCCCGCCAGCCCGAGGCCCGCGCGCTGTACCTGAACACCGGCTACCGCCCGCTCTTCGACACCGAGGCCGACCCGGAGTCCATCGGCCCGCTGCCCTTCGAGAAACACCTCCGCACCGGAAAGGCCACCGCCCAGTGAAGCTCCCCGGCATCCCCGGCCGCACCCGCCCCTTCGTGGCCGCCGCCGCGCTCCTGCCCCTGCTGGCCCTGACCGGGTGCGGCTCCGGCGACCCCGCCGAGGCGACCGCGGCCGGCGGCTCCCCCGCACCGACCGCCGACCCCGTGGCCGCCGTCCACAAGGTCGACTCCGCCGCCGCCCTGCTGCCCGCCGACGTACGCTCCGCGGGCACCCTGCGCATCGGCAGCTCGGTCGGCGCGCCGCCCTCCGCGTACTACCCGAACGGCTCCCGCACACCCCAGGGCCAGGACATCGACATCGCCTCCGCCGTCGCCAAGGTGCTCGGGATCAGACTGGAGCGGCAGGACGCCTCCTTCGAGACCATCCTCCCCGCCCTCGGCAGCGGCAAGTACGACGTGGGCACCGGCAACTTCGGCGTCACCACCGAGCGGCTGAAGACCATCGACTTCGTCACCTACATCGACGACGGCCAGGGCTTCGCCGTGAAGCAGGGCGACACCTCCTTCGGAAGGAAGATCACCGACCTGACCCAGCTCTGCGGCCGCACCGTCGGCATCAACGCCGGCACCACCTTCGAGGCCACCCTCGCCGCACAGAAGGGGGTGTGCGCCAAGGCCGGCAAGAAGCCGTACGAGGTGAAGGTGTACTCGGAGAACGGGGCGACGATCACCGCCCTCCAGCAGGGCCGTATCGACGTGATCATGTCGACCATCAACGGCCTGCGCTACCAGGCCGCCCAGCCCGCCGCGCACACCGCGTTCCTCGGCGAGTACCACCGCCTCGACGTCGGCTTCGCCTTCAAGAAGGGCTCGAAGCTGACCAAGGCGTTCCAGGCCGCCGTCAACGAGCTGATCAAGAACGGCACCTACGACCGCATCCTCAAGAAGTGGGGCACCACCGGCTCCGCCATCGACAGCTCGCGGATCAGCCCGCCCGAGCACGCCTGAGAAGCGACGGAACCCACCATGACCACCGC